>CACYJD010000001.1 GCA_902774655.1 uncultured Erysipelotrichaceae bacterium
CCTTGCCGCATATTTTTTACTCCTTTTCTGGAATTGAATTATTATATCACATCAGTTTTAGGAAAACAAGTATCTAAAAGAAATTTTTCTTCCCCTTATTCTCTTTTCGCAGGAATCTATCTGAAGCGTGGACGCGGTATAAAACAAAGAGCCACCTAAGAGAACGTCCTCCACCAATATTAAATTTAAAGTCCACGCTATAGACCTAATTAATCTAAAGAATTCTGATATTCAATCTCTTTAACACGTAATTCATTAATATCCATTTTTAGGACATCTGCTATTTTTACCATTGTTCTGAATGATACAAGCTTTCCAATCCTACCATTTTCAATTCTAGAATAGTGTTGATGACATATTCCTAATTCTGCCGCTACTCGATATTGAGAGTAGCCCAACTGAATTCTCCTTTCACTTAAATAGATTCGTAATTTTTGATATTTCATCACATATATTTATTCAATAATTATCGAAGATAATCAACAAAAAAATCCCTGCTACTCACCATTTTGGCTTTCACAGGGATTAATTTAATTCTTTAGTTTGTAAATAGATGCTTCGATTTGGTTACTTATCCAATTTGATAAATCGCCATAATTAGCAACAATCCAGCTCTTCAACTCTTCCGTCATTTCAGAAAGGATGATGGCTTTCGCTTTATTAAGGGCAACTAGCTGTTCGTCTTTTCCAAAACCACCACTAGCCTTAAGGCTCTCTACATAAGTTTGGAATGTAGTTCGTACAGCATTCGTCACTATTTCAGTGGCATGAGCGAATAGCTTTTGAGCTTTCTCATCTTTTATCTTGGTGTTTAACCATTGAGTCAGCTTAACACCTAAGAAAGATATCAGAGGCAAGACAATGCAAGTCACCACCGTTGCTAAAACATTTAATAGAATTTGATTCATATTGGTTCCTCCTATTTATGAGCTTGTTTATTTATGTGGTCCTCAATTTCAGTAATTGCTACTGTGACTGGACCATCGCATCCTTGTTCTTTTAGTCCTTTTAGACACGCTAGGACACCTTTGGTGAGAATTGATTGTTCTTCCTTAATCTCTCGGATTTCAACGTCATTCTTGTCTCTTTTCATTAACCATTTGAAAAAGCCAAATAGAATTCCAAAGATGACACCTAAGGCAGTAATAACTGATGCGGTTGTGATGATGATTTCAACTACGTGGCTCATGATTCTTCCTCCTTATAGAGCGAAAGCAAGTAAGAAAAAATCTCCTTTAGTTTTGGGAGATGTTCTTCTATGTTCAATTTTGTTTTAAGGTCTTTGGCGAGTTCATAGTTCTCTTTTGAGAAATAATATTCAAACTTACCTGTTTCCTTATAGTGCCTAATAAGTGATTCGACTCGGTATAAATGGTAAAGGCTCTTCTCTTCTTTATAGTTTTCAAGTCTGATTCCAAAGTATGCAATCAAGCGATAGAGCCAATCTTTGAAGTGCCTTTTAAAGTCAATATAAAGGAATTCATCTATATTGTCTTTAATCGATTCATCGACATAAACGAGATTCTCTTTTGCGAGCAAAGTGTTATCAAGCCAGCAAAGGAAATACGTAAGACATCCATTATCGAAATTTTTAAGCCTTTCAAAATAGCTTCTACCAAAGGTAAAGAAGTCACAATCATCTGTTTTAACTACGTTGCAGCTATCATAGCCGTCAATAACGACTGTAAAGTCTTTATCACTCTCGTCTTCGCTTAAGCCAAATATGGATGAGCCACATCTATAGCAGAGAAGGACTTTGTTTGGTGAAAATAACTTATCTAATAACTCTTGCATATTTTGGTTGGTTCCCCCTTGAATCTTCGACATAAAGTTTGCTGCTAGTTAATTGACATGAAAGCGTGCAGTCTTGACCGTTATAACGATAATGGACGATACCGCCACTACCACCAACTGAAGCACCGCAGAATATGACATTAGTGCCACCTACATAAAGAGAGATGATTCCGTCATATGCATTTGATGTTGTAATTCCATCAAAAACATAACAATGTCCATAGGACAAAGTAGACCAGCCATCGTAAACAGGACCATAACGCGAACTAGCTTCACTTAAAACTGCTGTTCCTTTTTCATTTATTTTTGTTTGATCATTTTTAATTGAAGGTGGGTCATAGGTTGAATCTAATGTTATCGAGGTTGATGTTTTTGTGTATCTACAGAGCGGGAACTCATAAATGAGGCCACCATTCATCAAGTCGTTTTGAGTAAGAGTTGGATAAGCAGAACTGGCTTCTTTTTTCTCTAAAGTAATCGTGTTATTACCTAGGTCAATCTTGATGATTACATAGCCATAAGCAGAGCCATCTAAAGAGACAGAAATCTTGGTACCACTTTCAACATAAATTCTTCTTCCATAAACCTGAACATATCCGTTTTGAAATGAAATATAGTTATTACTGACAGATGCCTGACATCTACCTAAAATGCCATAAAAAATGCCGTTCACACCACTCGTTAAGAAGTGATTAATGTCGGCATCCATTTTGCTAGATACTGAAGCTGCATCAAATGTGATTTTTTGAATAGCCATTAGGTTGACCTCCTATCGATTAATTTGAGCTTATCTGTCAAAGACAGACGATATTCACCAAGTGTTATTTTGGCGATATTAAAAGTCCCTTTGAATTCCACCTTTGAGACGATGGTTTCGTAGGTTTTACTTTCGGTAATAAAAACCACTATTGCACCGACTTTTAAGTCCTTTAACGCTTCAATCTTGTTTGTGATAAAAGAAAAGTTAAAAGTGATTGTATGTTCTAAGGAAGAATCGACCAGTGCTTTGGTGGCTTTGGTAAGTAAGGAATCATAGTCTTTATCCCCATAGAACTCATACTTCATTTTGACCTTCTGAATTCTTTTTAATGCTGGAGCGGTTGTAACCACTTGGCCATCATTAGTTAGGTAATAAACGACTTGATTTGTATGCTGCGTATTTTCAGCTTTTGGAATGTAATAAACTTTGTTTAAGCTTATCTCGTTGGTGTCATTGACATTGAGTTCAGTAATCGTACCTAGATTAGATTTCATTGTGATTCCAATCTTTGCAGAAACCACTTTAATTCTTATCTTTGAAAACTTGCCATTTGCGAGCACCACTTCATACTCAAGTCTGATGCCATACGTTTTAGAGAACTCTTCCACTAAATCGAGGATGTTCTCTTTGGTATCAGCTTCATATTTTAGGTTGCAGTTTTTCACCACTTCGATAGCGGTTTCTAAATAGGAAACGTTTTGATAAGTGTCGCCTGAGTACTTAAACGTGTTATTGATTAGGTTCACGATAAACTGGGCAGAATTACCGCTAAAGGTCGTTGGTAAAGGCACATCAACATCGAGCAAAGATAGATAATCCTTTGTCTCTACTTTTGTTTGAGCCTTATCATCGGTCTTGATTGAAGTGATTATTCCAACATAGGGATATCCTTTATCTTTTACGATGAGTAAGTCGCCTATTTTAGCGTTTAAACTTTGTTTATTTACTGTGAATTTGCTCTTTTGAGGAATAAGAGCATCTAAAATGATGTCAAAGTCATCAGTGGCATAAGCATGGTCTATTACTTCGAAGTTTTGTTCGTTTAAAAAGATTAAATGCATATGACCTCCTAATGAGCGATGTACTCTTCTTTATAAGCAATCTCACATGTAGCCTCTTCTCTAACACCAGGATCAAAAAAGATCTCACTTTCACCCGGAGGGAGAAATAAAAAGTTATCACATGAGAAGTCTTGCTTGTCATAGTAGTCAATTTCCTCTCCACCATAGATAAGCTTGATGTATTGGTTTACAGGGTCAGAGGATATCTCGATTAAAGGTTCATCACGTTCATCGACTAATAGTCGAAGGGTCTGAACATCTACACCATTTTTTCTGATGATGACTCTAGGGTTATAGCAGTTTCCATAAAGTCTAATGAGTAAAGGAACATTTCTAGGCGAATCGTTATAAACAGTTACTTTTCCGTTAAAGCTAATCGCATAGACATATGGGTATTCATACGAGTAGACCTTACCACCACCCGTATCGGTAACATCGATGTGAGCGGACTTATTTACTAACCATAAGGAAAGGCAATCAATCTTTACTTGAGTCTTTAATACTCCCTGCTCTAATTGAGTCTTTGAAGATGACTTAACATTTACAAAGCAGTACTTCTTTCCTGCATCAGTTTCATAGAAGAGTCGCATCTCTTTACTTTTTGTAAGAAACTCTCTCCAACGAGTAAAGCCCTGATAACCATCGATGAAATCTAAAGTGAAATCAATGGTCCTTTGAGGGATGGTTCTTTTAGTCTCAACAAAGCGAGCGTTAAAGTCTTCATATTCGATTTCAAACTCAAAGCCTAAACCGTCGAGCTCCTCAATAACACAGTTATGCGTGTAATCGAAATAGAAGGTGCTACCAACTTCATTAACAAGATAAAATCTACGTCTCATTAGTAGGCACCTCCTAATGCTGTATTGATTGAATCAATATCAACATCACCGCTTGTGTTAATGGTGACATTGTTTGTGGTTGTCGAATGGTCATCATTCATATATGAATTACTGGTCGATTTGACAGTATTTTCAGCATCAAAGTCACCTGTGCCGAACATCTTTCCAATGAGCTTAACTAGCCATCCAACAGTATGGTCGAGAATCCATTTAACCGCAGAGATGATCGCATTGAGGATATCTAAGATAGGCTTAAGGATTTGGAATAAGATTTGAAGGACAGGAACAATGACTGCTTTAATGACATTGCCGATAATCACTAAGATTGGCGAAATCGCTTCAACAATTGTGAAAATGACATCGAGAATATCCATGATTGGCGTTAAGAACGTCTCAATTAATGGAAGAAGAATCTCGAATAACTCCGCAATTACTTCAATAATCCCACTGATAAATTCAATTAATGGTTCAAGGATTGCGAGAATAATCTCTAGGATTGGCTCCAAGATATCAATGATGATGTCTAATAAGACAACCACCACTTTGATTACTTCGCTTAAGATATCGACGATGACATTAATGATTTCAATAAGGATGTTTAAGATTCCATCTACAAGCTCAAT
The DNA here is from genome assembly GCA_902774655.1 of uncultured Erysipelotrichaceae bacterium. Classification (GTDB taxonomy): domain Bacteria; phylum Bacillota_I; class Bacilli_A; order RFN20; family CAG-826; genus Fiminaster. The sequence goes on from CACYJD010000001.1 coordinate 5,078, forward strand.
AATGACATCGATAATTTGAACCACTAATTTGATGACAAGTTGAATGATTCTAGCTACTACCTGCAAGATTTTAGCAATCAATTGAGTAATAGGAATTAAAACCGTCGTTAGCATCTCGAGGATTCTAGTAATAGGTTCGATGAGGCTCTCAAGTAGTTTTACTACTTCATCAAGCACCATCATGGCCACATCTAAAACGCCATCGATGATTTTAACTAAGACATCAATGATTTGATTAATAACGTTCATCAATATGTCGAGGATAGGTTTTAACTTCTCGATAATCTTACCGACAAGCTCCACGATTTTATCGATGAGTTGTTTAACTATATCTAAGAGTCTCTTTAATAGAGCTCTAAAGTTTTCATTTTGAAGAAGAAGCACCGCAATGATGCCGATAATAAGAGCCCATGGACCTGCTTTAGCTACGGCACCTAAAACTTTAGTGGCACCACCTAATGCAGACACGGCCTCTTTAAGTTTTCCAACTAATCCAATAACTTTAGCCACTATAGTTAGCACTGGCCCTATTGCGGTAAGTACTCCACCGATAACTCCTATAACAACCTTTAATCCAGATGACATCTCTTTCCATTTTTGGATGAGTTCTTTCACCTTAGGAATAACGGTGTCCTTTAGAAAGTTAACGATTTTAGTGATGACCGGGGCTAATGCTGTAGCAAGTTCAGTTCTTAAAGAGAGGAACGCTTGCTTGAGTGCGTAGATTTCGTTACCGAGCTTACCAGTAGTCTCTGCATCTTCTTCGGAGACAATACCAACTTTTTCCGCTTCTTCCATCCATGCTTCAAGCTCATCTTCTGATGCACTTAAAACAGGGTTTAAAAGGGTGCCAAGCTTATCGCCAAAGAATTGATTCGCTAAAGCGGTTCTAGTAGCAGCATCTTCCACTCCTGCTATAGCACTGCGGATTTTCTTGAAAGCTGCTTCTGCATCAAGACCAGCAAGATCATCCATTGTTAAACCGATTTTGGATAACTGCTCAGAGACATCATCTCCATTAGCAATTTGTCCTAAAAGGTTATTAATCTTTTGGAATGCTTTATCTAGATATTGGGTTTCACTACCAAGTTGTTTGGCGGCATATTCCCATTTTTGAAGAGCCTCTAATCCGACACCTAACTGCTTGGCAGTATCAGCCATTTGATTGACTGTTTCAGTGGTCTTTAATGCTAAAGTGGATAAAGCAGTAACAGCTGCAGTTACTGGGGCCGTGATGTATTTAGTCATCGCACCACCAATGGCGGACAACTTATTAACATCGATTTTCCCTAAAGCAGATATTTTGCTATCTGTTTGCTTTAACTCTTCATTTAGCTTTGCTACTTCTGCCTCAGTATATTGGACAGCACGTTGCATTTTCTTGAATTCTTGCTCACTTACTGTGCCGAGTTTGACACCTTCTTTAGCAAGTTCAAGTTGTTTCTTTTGCTCTTCTAACTTTTTCTTAGTGGTCTCTAAGATGCCGTTAAGCTTATCTTGTTTTTGCTTCCACAAGTCGACGTTAGAAGAATCGTATTTTAAGTTTTTATTAATTGCAGCTAGGTCTCTTTGTTGCTCTTTAAGGTCAGAATTGAGGGATTTGATAGAAGACTCAAGTTCCGTTGTATCAAGACCGAGCTTAATATTTAGACCTTTAATTGCTTCTGCCATCACCCTCACCTCCTTAACCTAAAAAGGCATCAATATCTGCCTGAGTTGCTTGTCTAGAACCACCTTCTTCATAGATGGATTTTTGCAATTTGACTATGTCAAGATAGGTCCTAATGTCAAAGAATTCCGCATCACGAATCGGGATTCCTAATTGAGCCAAGTTGAAAATTATGTTTGCCGTGATGTTTCCTCTTGGCCTTATGGTTTTGGGGCCAAATCAGTCCCTTCGGAATTTTTCTTCATTTCCCCTAAAAGTTCGCCAATGGTATTAGCAAGATTTGTGAGTTCTTCAACGTTAGATAAAACGCTAAAGTCGAAGAGTTGAAGGAAACGGTCATACGATTCATTAAAGAAAGGTTTATGTAAGACATAGACCAACCTAAAAAGGACATCGATAAACTTACCGACATCGTTTCTGTTTTCGCTGATCGCTTTATCTAACTTTTCGACATCATCAAATAGTTCAGTACCAAAGACGTTTCTATAAGAAATGATGGTAAAAAGGGAAGAAGCTAATCTGAACTCCTTCCCATTGAGTTTAACTGTGCGTTCCATGCTCTACTCCTTACTCAGGGATTTCTGGAATCACTGGAGCGGTAGTTAAGAAGTTTGTGTAGTTACTATCACCTTTAGCACAGACACAGTTAGTGATTAAATCATCGCCAACTTCGATTGGTCTAGCTGTAATGTTAAGAGTAACTGAGTTAGCTTCAATGCTATCCGCTTTTGATTTGGTTGCCTCAGCAATTGGGGTAACACTACATAAGTAGTACCAGACTCTTCTTGCTTTAGCATCACCTTGGAATTCAAAACCTAAGGCAAAGGTCACTACTGGTGCGTTAGCGATTTCCACTAAGTTACCATTCGCAAGTCTCTTATAGCCTAAAACTGCAGTTTTGAAATCGTCAGGGATTTCTGTGAATTTAAGTGTTAAGGTTCTACCTGCATTTTGGACTAATGATGCGTATAAAGTATCATCAGCATAAACATTGGTAGATCCACCCACTACTTCACTCGAGAACTCTTGAGCTCCCGGTAATGCGACTGGAGTATCAAAGCTCCAGTTACCATTATTGTCTTGAGTGGCAATTGAATAATGGACGTTACGTAATCCGAACGTGATTTTGTTATTTGGCATGTTTAAAATCCTCCAGCCTAATTTCATAAACTCTATAAATAGAGCCATCCGAGTTTTTGTATTCAGATGTTAAAGAAAAGATGTAGTCGTTTTTTAGAAGAGCAGTTTCTAGCTTTTCCTCTAAGGCTTCATCTTTTTTCTTTGTTGATAATGTAATTTGAATCGTTCTTAAGTAGTAAGTTGGGCGATCATCTGCAAATTCAGGTGGTCTTTTCGATATCTCCTGATAAATGATGAATGGAGTTTCAGCATTTTGCTCATTGTCATAATCGAGATGAGCATAGATGACTGTCGGAAGAACGGTTAGCAACACTCTTCTTAGTTTCTTAAGCATTATCCACCTCCATTAATTATCTTTCTGATATCGTCTAGCATCTTCGGTGTGAACTCATCATAAGCAGGTCTTAAAAAAGGGCGAGCAGATACGAGCTTTCCACTACGATGCTTAAAGCCAAGTTCTACTAAATGAACGATGGAACCTTTGGTTTTGGAATAAATAACAATCGTTTTGTTTATGCCTTCACCATATGATTCCTTAATAAAAGAATCTCCTAAATGCTCGTGTGTCCACGGTGTTCTAGGTGCATGTTCTTTTATATAATCCAGGATCAAGTCCGCTGTTTCATCTAGGCGTTGTAATATCGCTACTTCAACGTCTTTAGAATAACTTTTAACGGCCTTTTCAATCTCTGGTGTGAGAGCGGTAAGTTCTAAAGATTCCATCCAGCGATGTCCTCCTTTTTGATTTGAGTCTCACTAGCATAGAGTTCCATCCACATTCCGTTTTGATAAGTCCTCTCTACTTTGTAGATGGTGTCTTCATTAGGAACATAAAGGTATTTGCTACCGTCATAAAGGAACACTTGAATTGAAACCTTAAAATCAAGTAAAACTTTGCTCTCTTTTGAAGAGTAATGTTCCTTAGAAGTGATGGAGGCTGTCATCCCCACCACCTCTTTGGAGCCGACCAAACGCAAGACCTGGTTGCCCAGATCATCAGCATCTGTTTTAACACGTAATAGGAATAAGTTGATGTTGCCGGAATTAGGATACGCTATCACGAGGAAGAACCTCCACCAACCTCAGGATTATGCAAGCATAGTTGCCTGAGTAAGACGTCAAAGCTCTTGGGAAGCTCTTTCACTTCTCCATTGCTATTGAATCCGAAGTTTGTCTTCACAAATATGGTAATAAGAGCTGTCACTAATGGATTATCGTCTGATTCAGCGGTTTCACGAGGAACTCCAGCTGTGACTAGCAACTGGCGGCACGAGGCAATATGAATCATAATTTCATCATCAGCGTAGTTTTCGGTTGCAGGGATAAGCAAAGCTTTCTTCATTTTTGCAAGCATGTTTTCGCACGACATTTTAGACACCTCCTCTACTCGTTAGAATATTCTTCCTATTACTCTTAAACGGAAGGACCCGCCTTCATACGGACTTATTGATTTCTCATTTCATACGTATTGCGACTAGCGACTTATCAAGGTTAGCGGGCACTCCTCCGTGTTTCGACCTAAGGTCTATTCGCCTTCTTCTTCGTCAGAATCTGATTCAGATTGGGCAGCAGCTTTCTTAACTCTTAAGAAGCCTTTGTAGCCGATGACGTTACCACCAGTGAAGACAGATGCCTTATAGCAGATGATGCCATCTTTAAATTTGTAATCAGTGGATTTGGCTACTTCTACACCACTAAAGATTGGAACTTCGTAGTTGGCGAGTGGACCATAAGCGATACCATATTCACCAGCTTGAGTACTTGCAGCAGAAATTGCTTTACAGTGACTGGAGATGATGAATGGGATACCATCAATGGTTTTTGCTTTGTAGTCAACGTTATAGACTTTTCTACCTTCAGCAGTTCTTAAACCAGCAAAGGCTCTTAAGTCGTTCTTGTTGAGAATGAGGACACAGCCACCTTCGACTTCTTCATCACCGCCATAGGCGTAGACAATTTCATCAAGAGTATTTTCGTCGATTGCACTGAGTTCTAAATCAGTGGCATCTGCTAAAGCTTCACAGTTAGCAGAGAAGATACCTTTGAAAGTGTTTGTGGTTCCTGCACCACGAAGGATTTGTTCGGAGATTTTCTTTCTTAAAGCGATATTAACACCCTTTAAAACTTCTCCTTGGTAATCGGCCGCTGGGAGTTTCTCTAACTCTTCGGTGATTTCTGCATATGCAGTAACTTTGACTTTGGAGATTGTTAAATAGCCAAATTCTGGTTCTGCTGTGGTATAAGGATCACCTTCAGCGGTAAGACCACCAGTGCCATGAGATTTCACGAATGATTTCTTATAGGTTTCGCCACCTTTAAGATTTACAGTGTGAACTTGTTCAACTAACGTAGAAACTTCTCTAAATGGATATGGTGAGATTTTGTCATCAACATGTTCTGGTAAAAGGACACCATCAGCGGTAACGGTGACAGTACGACCTTCTTTTAAGGCTTGGCCTCTTGCTTCCATTTCAGCAGTTTCTTCTGTTGATTTGGTTTCAATGACGTCTTTGACTTCGAATTTACCTCTCATAGCGAGTTTCTTTTCGATGGCTTTGCGTTCATTGGTGAGTTCGTCTACTTCCTTATCATAAGCGGATAATTTTTCGACATCGGTTTCGGAATCAACTAAGCCACGGATTTCCTCAATACGTGCTTTGATTTCCTTTAAACGTAATTCAAGATTCATAAAATGAATTCCTCCTAGATTTTTGTTTTGATTTTTAGTCTCTTTACTAAGACTGTTCTGCGTTCTAAGTTCTCTGCATCATCCAATGCCTTTAGTTCAGCATCCGCCAACTCTAAAGAGCGAGCACTTGCTTGGATAGAAGTTTGGTCGTAGGCAGGCAAGTCCACAACACTTACATCAAAGAGCCTATCAATGCCTGTAATAGTTCTTTTTGGAAGCTTACCGCTTTTATCCCAGCTTTGACTTTTAACAGTGAAAGCAAATGACATCTTGTCTAATAGTCCAGCTTCGATACATTTGAAGATGTCTCTATTGCTGGTTGTGTCGATGAGTTCGGCACGGATCTTCAAGCCTTTTTCATCAACTTCTAAAGAAAGAGAACCATTTCTGGTCCTCGCAATAATGAGTGTGCTGTCGTTATGGTTGTATTTAAACGGCACATCCTTCATATTTGTTTCTTTTAATGCTTGAGCATCGATGACTTCGGTGAATCCATGTTCCTCTGTGCCAATGAGTGTTTCCTCATTAAACACGATTGCATAGCCTTCCACTATCATCTTTTTGTTTTCTTCATCTGCTCTACTCTCGAGAGATGAGAATCTAACTTCTTTATTCATCTTTGTCGATTTCCTCCTTGGATTTAGGTTTCTTAATGAATTTATCAAGTTGATAATCGTTAGCTTTATCCGCATCAACATAGTTGAGTGATTGCAAACGTCTACTACCACCCTCAATAGGTTCAAAGCCAAGCAAGGCTCTTGATTCATTGAGAGAAAGTATGCCAAGACCCATCAATTTCTCAATGGCCTGGACTTTAGTATTCCAACTAGCATATTGAAGTCTTTCGGAATAAAAGATGATTTGCTCACCCTTCTCCAACTGGCCTCTAGTTAATAATGCTTTTGAGAATGTCTCTGATAAGGCAATCGCTATACCCTCGATAACCGATTCGTAGAAAGCGTTATATTCGTTTTCGTTGTACTTGTTATCAAAAATAGAGTCGCTAACACCAAAGTAAGAGATGATCTTCTTTTGTAGGAAAGTGAGTGTCGTACTGTCCACTAACTTTGGGTCAGTGTTTAGCGGCACATAATCGCTCTTTAAATCAACAGGGACAATGGAACTACCACCATCACTAGTTGCCTCTTTTAAGGCATCATCAAACTCTTTCTTTTGAGTAGCTTTGTCTTTTTCAGATAAGATTCCATTTATTTTTAATAAACCTTTGATTTGGAAACTTGTTTTAATTGCGTTATCCAAACCCTGAAGAACGGAATCATTTATTTTGATAGTCTTTAGCAATGCAGCATGATCGCTTATCGCACCATTACCACCGAAGACATCATTTATTCCATAGAATCTGCGAAGATGAATAACGGACTCGTATGGAAGCGTGAAACCTTTTTTATCAGAAAAATAAAAGCGGAGATACATTGCTCCACTCTCATCTTTAAGGACCTCAACCGATGTTGGCTTTAATGGCCATAGCTCTCTGAGCTCATAGGTTTCATAATCATAAACTGGATAAATAAACGCATTGTTATTTAAGTAAAGAAGAGTCACCACTCGATAAATGAAATCGTAAGGTGTCATTAAAGGGTTAGGTTGAAACTTGAGTAAATAACTTAAGTTACCATTCTTCTCTAACACCGTTTTATCATCTTGAGTTTTGACATATCTTGGCTTTAACTTTGCTGCATGAGTAGCAATTCGATCAATGCAGATCTTTACCACATCTGACATGTTGATATTGTTTCCAAAGTCTTGAAAGATATCTAATGTCGATTTAAAGACTCGAGCATCATAGTTAACAGGAGCCACTACTTTTTTCTTGCGTTTAAAAATGTCAAAGAATGCCATAGCTACCTCCTAACTAATTAAATTCTCGTAGTCTGTCTTGTATCGAGTAAGGACGGTATAGGCGATAATCAACGCCACGCATCCATCGATTCTTTTTAATTTGCTGTTTAGCTTACTAGGTTGAATGTTTCCATTAAGGTCCACTTTCGCCTGAGTATTTGCCAAATTCCACTTTAATATCGGGTTATTATCATAGATAACTAGTTTATTTTTAAGGTCACCTTCTAGCTGTTTCATTGGTTCAGATAAGGTGTATATGCCTTGTCTAATCTTTTCCATTGTGAATCCAGCATCTTCCATTTCCTTAACCCAGTACTGAGAATTCCATGGATCGTAACCTATGAAAACCGGGCGAATGCCATACTCTCTCACCATTTGAATGAACCATTCAGTGACATGATGGAAGTCGTTTTGATTTCCGTTAGTTAAAGTGATTAATCCTTTTTTAACCCAGATGTCGTATGGAATCTTGTCCTCCTCCACTCTCTTTTTAACTAGTTCACTAGGCATAAAGAAATGTGGGAGAACGTACTTCTTGCCGTTTTTTATAATTAGCAAGACTGCAGCAGTTAGGTCTGTTGTAGAAGATAAGTCAACTCCACCAATAGCATAGCTGTCTCTAATGTCGGACATTTTATACATGGTTTCATTATTTAACTCTGCATACGTTAACCATGAACCGCTTTCGATTTGTTTGATATTGAAGTCCTTACAAAGCATCGTTACTTTAGTGGCTAAATCGTTTCTTGCTTTATTCATGACATCATCGAAATAAGACTTTGTCTTGATGGTGCCTAAGCTAGGATTTGACTTTTGCCAGCTCGACGGATCGTTAAAGACTTCATCAATCGAATCTTGTGTGTAAAGCCACGGAAGGATTCTTTCGTCTTCAATCTCGCCTTTTATCATCTTTCTGACATAGGCAAGTTTGTTATCTAGAAAGCCATCAACTGTGGTTCCTTCTGTGGTAATGATGAAGATTAAAGGTTTAGACTTTTGAGTCAGTCATTTCGTGGACCTCGTCAATACATCCAACCTCGATGTTATAGCCATCTTTGTTTCTGCTTTGAGCGGAGAGCTTTTTAATCTTGTTTTTGTTCTTAGGAGAATAGATGTAGAAAATATTCTTTTTCGAACGTTTTTCGTTTCGTAGAGCTTTGCTCTGTTCACGCATGTTGTTTATTTCTTCAAAGAGGATGCTTGCCTGATCGTTCGTGTTAGATGCACAAACAATGTCGGTGCCACCACTACTTAAAAAGAATTCAGCGAGGTCAATGCCAGCAATAAATGTTGTCTTACCGTTCTTACGAGCAATGAGAAGTAAGGCTTCATTAAATCTTCTTAGACCAGTCTCTTTCATTTTGAAACCGTATGCACACTCTAAGAATGCCTTTTCCCAAAGCTCTAGGATAAATGGCTGGCCATTAAACGGTGACTTAGTGTGTTTACAAAATCTTTCAATAAACTCAATTCTTATTTGTCCTGGTCTTTCATCATAGATGTAACGAGGATTATTCAAATCGTTTTTTAAGCGTTTTAAGACACTTTTTAGTTCTTGACCAGCAATTACTCGCCCCGACTCTATTTCGTCGATATAGGATAGTAAAAAACTCATTCTTCGGTATCTTCTTCCGTTTTGATAGGCACTGGAATCTCGTGATAATGAATCTCGGAGTCCTTTTTACCTAGAATGAGCTTCTTGCCTAATATAGAGCCGTCAGTAACACTTTGGATAACACAGCCATTTTTAGCGACTAAGACTTTTCTACCTTTTTCGATAATTGTTTCCATGTTAATCATCCTCCCTCACAATGCTGAATGTTCTATTTGTTCCAACATTATTTGTGGAATATGTTTTGAGCTTAACGGTTGATACTTCACCACTACTGAATGAAATAACACCTGTATCATTAATGACTTGGCCAACTGGTACAGGCATGAAGTTACCCCAAGCACTTGGAATGTAATCACCACCAGAGATATCAATCTTGAAGGTTGTATCTGAGAGGTATTCATAGGTAAAGTTAACCGCATTGGCATCAATCATAATGCAACCAAATCCAACGCTGAATTCGAGGTCGATAGAAATTGAACTATTCTCGTAATGGAAGAACTTTCCTGCTAATGGATCGTTTGCTCCAACGATACCGATAGTCCAATTTTTATTTGTTGCGATATCTAAGTCCTCTTCCTCTAATCTGTCATAGACAACTTGATGGATAGAGATAACTTTTGATGCCTGACCTGATAAATCCTTCAGGTTTCTAAACATTTGGATGACTGACTCTCTGGTCAACGAGGTGCAGTTACCAAAGTTAGCGTTCACGTTGAAATTACTTTGTAAAGAGATCTTAGTTAGCAACGGACAATCCTGAATCGCTTCCATAGGGATAGCAACATTGATTGTGTTAGGGAACCAGATTTCATTTAACTGAGGACATCCCTTAACAACCGCTGTACCACCACTAAAACTTTGGAGTCTATCAGGTAAATAGAGCTTCTTAAGTTTTGGAATGTTCCAGAATGCATAGGATGTGAGAGATCTTAAATTTGATTCAGCACCAAAGGTGACATACTCGCATCCACATCCACTTAAGTTATATTGGCCCCAAGTTGATAACGAAGATGGGAAGTTAATATCATCTAAGTTTTCAATACGATAAAGAGCATAGTTTTCCAAAGTCGCTAACTGACTACCAGGTTCGAATTCGATATGTGTGCAACCACTTAAGTAAAAAGTGTGTTGCTTAATCGTAGTCACTGTGCAAGGAACACTAACCGTGAATTCGTTTGTAGCTTCTGCTAAAAAGTTAGTGGTAATAAAACCAACACCCTCTGGTATTTCAAAGTGATCAAATGATCCTTCGACTAATTGTGAGAGCATCTTAAACTCTTCAGAAGTATGAATAATTCCTAAGTTTCCTTTAAGGACCGTGGCCACGATAGGCTCAGACGCATAGATGTAGTTAGCTGTAATCGTACTATCACTATTAGCGACTTCATCACATGCGACAAAGCTCATCTCCCATGCACCTTCATAAGCTGTGATGGCTTTAGGGATTTCAAACACATTATCGTGGACCCTATAGAGGTAAGTTGCTCTTGCATGGGTGAATTTTAAGTAATGATATGTACTATCAATTTCTGCATCCACTTCAAATAAGAGTTTCACTCTTTTAGATTCACGATAGACGGATATTTCAAATGGTTCTACATCTGATGTAAGCTTACCGTCTTTACCAACGTGGATATTAATTTCATATGCCATTTGAATTATCCTCCTAAAGATTTCATAAAATTATCAAACTCATCATCTTCATCTACAGCATTTCTACCAAGGATGGAGTTGAGTGTTTTAATTACGGTTTGGTACACCGCTAAAGAAGTGAGGAAAGTTTTATAAGAAACGGTTTCTCTAAACTCACCATTTTTAACTTGGACCGCACCATAGGTTGCTACTTGTTTTTGTAGTTCATCTAACTGAACCTTTAAAAAAGCCGCTTTGTGTAGCAGCTCATCAACTAGTTTTGTTTTTGTTTCATCAACATCTTTGAATAGAGCAAGTAGTCGCTCGTATTCTTTTCGTACAGCAGTTACGTCCACGAGTTTTCCTCCTCTAAAAATTAGTGATTTTTGAAAATTTCGGCCTCGCACATTTCTGAGGTGGGGCGCATCGGTACTTTAAAAAAGTAAAAGCACTCGACCCGGGCGGGGGTAAATTTATTTTTTCAGAATGGTTTTAAGTTTCCTTTGCTGTCAAACTGACTAGCCTTCTTCTTAAAACGATCATGCTCTTTGTTGTGGCACTCTTTGCAGAGGTAGATAAGGTTGTCAGGATTAAGTGTGATGTTAGTGTCCGTGATGTTACTAGGTGTTAAGGCTATCTTATGATGGACCTCTTCCCCTATCGCACCGCAGAGTTCACACCTACCGTTGCACGCTGCTATCTTTTGCTGCCTAGCCAAGAGCCAAGCACTACTCCTATAGAAGCGGTTAATGGCAGCACACTTATTTAACACGAACTAAACCCCACTCACCGAACTTGCGGAAGCCACCGATGGATTTAATGTAGTTTCTAGCAATCTCAACGATTTCACTATATGGTCTACCATCAACAAATTCGTCACCAATGGCACAGCTTAGCTCAACGACCTTATTTGTCTTTTGGGCTTTTAAGAAAGCATAGATGTTTACTGATACATCAGCTTTGCTGAGGTCTTTACCATGTAAGCCACCGCCAGTGACTGAATCAGCCATATCGCTGCCCAATTTTCTATTAGTCGCTCCCGTATCCACTGCTTCGGTTCCTTGCCAATTGCCTAGTGGATTAACAACAGCCTTTTTGAAAATCTCTTTTAAATCATCCGTGTCAGCATTGCTTTGACAGATAATAAGGCGATTTTTATCTAGGACATATTTGCCATCATAAGGATAGCCGTCAAAGATGTCCTTTGCGATTTGAGTTAATTTCTTTTGCTCTTCAGTTAAAGGCACTCCACGGAATATGCCGTTATCACCGCATCTAATCTTGCCATGCTGATTTGCACTTAAGAGTGGATCTTGTGGAACTTCCCTATAATCGACTTTTACCTTATGTCCAACAATCTCGAATACGGCCTTTTTAACTTCTTTCTTATTTAATTTCACGCTTGTTTCCGCGATGATATGACATCTACCATGCCCAAGAAGTACTTCCACTGCTATTCGTGGATTCTTTTCTTTGCTATATGCCATATCTACCAAAGCACCTGCAATTGTGTCGCAAAGCTTATCTGGATGCTTGGGATTTACTTTTTCAAACATTGTTTGCCTCCTTTTTGTTAATTTTGCCTATACTGAATAATTTTATTATTGAGTATAGAGGTAAAAATGCCCCTAAAAATGGGGTAAAAATGCTATTTTTCATAGGTATTATTAGACTCATTGGAATATATTCCTAATGAGACAAATAATAAAATCAGGCCATGTAGATGACCGAGCCACCGAACTTATTTTCGATATAAGTTTTGATATTTTCCTGCTTTAAAGCTTCAACTAAAACACTGGTCTTTTTAGATTCTTGATTTCCGTTTTTCACAGCAATCACATTAGCCATTGTTTTAGCAATATCGGAATTCTTATCTTCAGTGATTAGGCAGCGATTCACTACTCCTGCAGATAAAGCATAATTGCCATTAATAACTGCATATGCACAATCGCTTAACATTAATGGAATATTTTGAGCTTCAACTTGTACTAGATTAGCGGTTTGCATTCCATTTACTTTTAGTAATTCCACCGCTCTATCGTAGTTGCTCTTATCACTAGGAACCAAAACCTTATCATTTGCAGCATAAGCATCTAAGCTTTTCTTATTTCCTGAATAAATGCCCATTGGTTCAAAGTGAACATCTAACACTGAAACGAGATGCGTACCATTGCTCGCATTGAATTCATTTAAATAAGGTTTGTGTTGGAAGTAGTTAGCATCAAGCTCACCGTTTTCTAAGGCATAGTTAGGAAGGACATAATCGTTGAAGACTTTGATATCTAACTTATAGCCTTCTTTTTCAATATAACCTTTGGTTTGCTCTAGAATTAAAGCATGTGGAGTTGAACTTGCCCCCACCACAATCGTTTTACTATTTTTGTTACATCCTGCTAGCGTAATCACAGGCAAGCAGGCAAGTATGAGAAACTTTAATGTTTTATGCATAAGCACCTCCATAAGAGAAATCTGACTAGCAGATTATTAATGATTTGAATTAAGCAAACGATGATTACGATAATCACCACGCTTTGTGCGATGATATTCCAATTAAATCTTTGGAAGCCATAAACAATGGCGTAGTTTCCTAAACCACCACCGCCAACAACACCGGCCATCGCGCTATAACCGATAATGTTTATCAAGGTGATGCCAATCGCATTAACTAAATAAGGCAACTTACATGCCCATTTAATCCTAACGATAATCTTCAGATTACTTGCTCCATCAATCTTTGCAGCTTCTATGACATAACCCGGAATCTCAGATAAGATTTCTTCAATTAGCCTAGCTTCAAACGGAATGGCACAGATTGTTAAAGGCACTATCATCGCTGTCGTTCCAATTGCCGTTCCGATTAATGCTCTGGTCACTGGAAACATAAAAACAACAAGAAGAATAAAAGGTATGCTCCTACCCACATCGATAATTCGGTTAAGGATAAAGTTAATAACCCTATTTGGGAATAATCCCCCTGGTCTAGTCTCGCTGACCATTGAGCCAATCGGCATCGCAATAATCCAAGATATGATTAAGGAAACACACGACATGTATAAAGTTTCAATCGTTGCATCTAACATGTCATCTATCTCCTTTACAAAGTAAAAGACACCATTTAGGTGCCTATGTTCAGCTTTGGTTATTTCTACCAAGCTGTATTAAGCCATTTAACGAGTTCTCTAGATGAGTCTGTCGCAAATAATGGTTCATCCCAGTGGCCTTCGCCATCAGGAGTTCTTCCATAAACCGCATATCTGGTCTTGTTCCAGCAGCAGTCTATTTGGATGGTGAACATCACGTTACCTGTTTCGATATCCGCAAAGCGGAAGTCATCATAAAGTGGTCCATTTAAAGGGCAGTTGTTTTTAAACCAGACATACCAGTTTTCTAGGTCTACCTTTCCGCCACGCTTGACTTGCTTAATGATGTTACCCATCTTTTTGGTCTTGTTGGCTAAGCTTGAGTCTTTGCAGAACCAGTCATACCAACCTGCCTTGATTTGGGTTTTAACATCATCGGCATCAAAATTGCCTTCCATGAATTCATCAATCCATCGGAATAATCTTAATCTGTCCATCATTACCAGCCACGCTCCTTTCTTTCAAATTCAAAGCAGGACTCACTATACCTTTTCCAAATTGGATTGGCTTCGATGTCCTTATCTTCAAAAACGCGGATGCCTGCTCGTACTTCGTTAAAGTAGTTAAGCAAAGCTTCATCACCTTTTTCTCTCCACACTTCTTTACCGTGATGGAGATAAACATATTCGTGAGTTTTAGGCGCATAGCCCAGTTGGTTCTCTTTGCGCTTGCCTTCAGTGACTAAGTACATTATTTGAGCCCCCTCCATAAAGGTTTGAGTTCAACAGGTGTGTTTTCATAGTCGATTTCGTCCATACAAATCGGCTCATCCATTTTAAGGGAGTCGATGCAGCCTTGAATTGTATCTAGCCATCTAGCTTCATAACCACCAGTGATATCCTTTGTTTGGTTGGTTACTCCGGCATCTTTATACCTTTGTAGTAAGGTTTCTAGGCCCTTTTTAGTTCTTATTTCCTTTGCCATATTTTGACCCTCCTTCTTATCTGGTCATTATATATATCACTCTAAAGAGTGATAATAGCAAGATAATAAGACATTACTTTGATACAATTGGCAGCGTGAGTGAGGTAGCGAAGAAGAACCACCCCACTCACTAGAAAGGAGGTATGCAATGACACACAGTCAATTGTTTTCTTTTACGCGTGTAAGCACAAATTGTCGGATTTATTTTAAGAAGTCATCATTGTCCAAGACTTCAAAATCCTTGATGGTTTCAAGCGGAATCTTCTCGCCATTTCTTAATAAAAAACACCCTTCATACGAACCGGTGTTCCTTAAGTATCTTTTAATGATTACATCCACATACTTAGTGTCAAGTTCCATCAAGTAAGCAGTTCTTTCAATTTGCTCACAGGCAATTAATGTTGTACCACTACCACCAAAGAGATCTAAGACAAGCTCACCTCTACGGCTGCTGTTTTCAATAAGTTTGGTTACGAGTGGTATTGGTTTCATTGTTGGATGGAGTTCAGAAGATTGTGGTCTATCGTATTCAAGAATAGTCGTTTGAGTTCTATCCTCTACAAAGTAATGGGCCGCACCTTCTTTCCAACCAAACAAAATTGGTTCATGCATGTAATGATATGGACATCTTCCTAAAACAAAGTTGTTCTTTTTCCAAATTAAACATTCGGATAATTTAAACCCTGCTTCTTTAAAAGCACCACGAAAGTTATATCCTTCAGTGTCTGCATGGAAGACATAAATCGAACCACCAGGTTTGACGTTGTTATAGAAGTTCACCATGACCTTATCAAGGAATTCCCTGAAGGATGAATCATCCATGTCGTCGTTAAGAATGGTTCTATCAGTCATACCACAGTCATATCCACCACGTTCCTTATATTGTTGACCCTTTTTGCCTATGGCAACATTATAAGGCGGGTCGGTTTCAATTAAGTCGGCTAGCTTACCATCCATTAAAACATCAACGTCTTCTTTTACAGTGGAATCACCACACATGACTCTATGCTTTCCTAAGACGTAAACGTCGCCTTTAAGTGAATATGGGTTTTCAGGTAAAGCTTCATCTTCATCAAAATTATCATCTTTAGGTTTGTCTTGGAGTTTATCCATTAAATCTTCAAATCCAAATTGAAGAAGATCCATATCGATGTTTTTGATTTCAACGGCTAACTTACCCATATCCCATTTGGCAATTTCAGCTGTTTTATTATCAGCAAGTCTTAAAGCCTTAACTTCATCTTCTGATAAGTCGTCAACCACAATACATGGGACCTCTTTTAATCCTAATTTTTTAGATGCAAGTAAACGTGTATGACCTGCGATAATTACATTATGAGAATCGATGAGAATAGGATTTCTAAAGCCAAAGGCTTTGATTGAATTCGCTACCGCATCAACTGCCTCATCATTAAATCTTGGGTTGTTGTCATAAGCGATAAGTTCATCAATCTTCTTTATTACTATCTTCTGACTCGACATTGGCATTTTCCCATCCTCCTAATTCGTTTTTAACTTTGTTTTCCAAAATCTTTAACTTTCGATATTCAATAGCAAATTCGTCACCATAAAGAATCGCTAATAAATAGCGGTTAGCATCTAAGCTTGGTGGCATTTTTGTTACTACTTCACCGGCAACACGTTCACCCACCACTTTGCCATCTTTGGTCTTCATGGTTTTACGTGTAACTTTATGCTCGGCACCATCAGCGAGTTTTCTAACATTGTCTAAGAAATGTTTTTTATCGTTGAATTTGGTCTCTTCGATCAGTTGTCTGATTTCTGGTATCTTTTTGAAACTTGTGTACGTGTCCGGAGATATCTTTAGGCAACTTGCAATTTCCTTATCGGTAGCACCTGATAAAAGGCATTGAATAAGGATCTCACGGTACTCTGGCCACTTTCCACTATCCTTCCACGTCGCAAGGCATGATTTTCTACCCATAGGTAAATCTCCTTTTAGCGTGAATAAAAATAAAACCCACGATTTTACTCGTAGGTTCTTTACAGCTTTCGCCAATTCTACACTAATGCATTTATTTGCTGATTTCAACTAATCACCATAGGCCAAAGCGGTCCATTATGGTCCAACATTTATTTTGATACTATTTAACGCATCCCAATGCCATCTTTTGGCTGTGGTTAGTGAGACATACATCTTTGTGCAAATGGTTTGCCAAGAGTAGTCATTAAGGTATCGCATTATAAGAATGTTTTGATAATCAGGATTAGATAGTTCGTAGATTGCAGCTAGAACTTCTTCTTTGGCTTTTTCATATTCAGCGGTCAACTCATCTATCTTCTTTTCTACTTCCATAATTTTATCAATCCATTTTACAAATGGAGCCTGCTGACTTCTTGTCTTTTGCACTACTGGTTGATCGTAGTTACCACCAGGAATGGAATTAGCTAATTCTTCGAAGGATTGCTTTTGTAGTATTAGGGCATCAATGCGTTTTTGGATACGCATCGGCTTTTGTAGGAATTCCTTATTAGTCATGGTCTACCCCCTTAATTTTTGCTTTTACTGCATCAATTAGTCTTGTTTGGGTCATGTCTTTGTCTTTAAGAGCTCTAAGAACTAGTTCATCCATTGTGCCTTTAGCGATGATATGCATCACTACTACTGAACCGCTTTTTTGTCCTTGGCGATAGAGTCTAGCAACTGTTTGCTGGTAAAGCTCTAAAGACCAAGTAAGGCCAAACCACACTATAGTGTTTCCACCACTTTGGAGGTTTAGTCCGTGTCCAGCAGATGCAGGATGGATTAATCCAACTTGTAACTCTTTGTTATTCCATTGTCTGATGTTTTCTGGTTTATCTAAGGTTTTATAGATAACACCTAATTTGTCTAATCTTTTCTTAATGCGATCTAAATCGTGCTTGAACCAATATGCTACTAGTAGCGGTTTGCCATTAGCGGCTTCAATGATGTCTTCAAGTTCATCGAGTTTACGATCATGAATTTCTACGACTTCACCTGAATCGCTATAAATAGCACCATTAGCAATTTGAAGTAACTTACCAGTAAGAACTGCTGCATTAGCACTTGTGATCTCTTTGTCTTTTAATTCAAGAACCATCTCATCGACAAGTTCTTTATAAAGACTGATTTCATGCTCGTCTAATTCCACCGCTCTTTCCACTTCAATTAAGTCAGGCATCTTAAGATGGTCGATGGCTTTCATTGAAATTGTAATGTCGCTAATCTTGCTGTAGATTCTAGCTTCGGCACCTGCTTGCGGTTTATAAGAGAACACCACCATTCCATTACGCTTATCTGGAAGAAAATACTCTTCACGATATCTTGTAATGAATCGTCCAAGGCGAGAGCCATAATCTAAACATTTGAATTCTGCCCATAGGTCCATGAGACCATTTCCTGCAGGTGTGCCGGTTAATCCTATGATTCTTTTCACATATGGACGTATGGTCATCAAAGCCTTATGCCTTTTAGATCTGCCATTCTTGAAACTTGATAGTTCATCAATAACCACAGTATCAAAGTCAAACTTATATCCGCTTTTAGTTACTAACCATTCTAGGTTTTCGCGGTTAATGATATAAATATCAGCTTTAGCTTTTAGTGCTCTTAAGCGTTCCATCTCAGTGCCGATTACAATGCTAGATTTTAGAAAGTGAAGATGTTCCCACTTCTTTAACTCATCAGGCCATGAGATTAGTCCAACACGTAACGGTGCCACCACTAGCACTTTATGGATTTCAAAGGAATCAAATAGCAAATCGAATAAAGCAGTAAGCGTAATAACGGTCTTGCCTAAACCCATATCGATTAGCAATGCACTTATTGGATGATGCTCGATATAGTTAGTAGCAAAACTTTGATATTCATGTGGTTCGTATTGCATCAATAATTCCTCCTATTTGATTTACATCGTCTAGAACATAAGTGTTAAAGCCTAATGTTCGTAATTCACGATGTCGTTTAAGTTGTATCTTTCTTGGCTTTTTGCCGGGTGCTTTAACTTCGACAAATCCAATCTTGCCTATTGCCACTAGTACGACGCGGTCAGGTGCCCCTACATAACCAGGACTAACTAGCTTTAGACATAATCCCCCAGCCTTTTTAACGGCTTTTACCAATTTTTCCTCTATTTTTGCTTCTTCAGCCACGTGACCTCCTTTTAGTACTTTTAGTACTAGTGAGGTCAATGAAGTCATTTCCGAACTTTTCTATATAGAGATAATTTTTATTTTTTTCCTTATATGAACAAGTTATGTTTTGACCTCATTGACCTCACCTTAGACCAATTTTTACTTTAGTAAGTCATCAAATTCTTCACTCGCTGGGGTGAGGTCGATTGGTAATAGAGATATACCTTTGATGTATTGCCTGCCGTTAACTCTAGCTTTTTTAAATCCTAATTTTTCAAGAATTTGGTAGAAGTCTGTTGTACTTCTTGGGGTTTCGCCACCATTGAAACAATAGTTGCGGTATTTGGTGTAGAGTTCACCACTAGGACATTTGGCTGTTTTATCAGCTAAGTCACATCTCTCACTAAGGAATAATGAAACAGTGTCACTTTGCTCTTTATAGCCATTAATGGCTTCAACCACTTCTTCCGGGGGTTCGACATGGAAACCGTGGTCGATTGCTTTTTTAGCACCTTCGATAAGCCAATAGAGAATATATTCGCCAGCATCCTCAACTAGCACCTCGGCATAGTTCTTAATATCTTCTTTGCCAACGAACTTATGTTTGAAAGGAATGACAATAATTCTTCTCCATGTGCCATCATCGACAGTTGCTACCTTTGGTAAGTTATTTGTGTAAATGACTAAGGTATGACTTGGGGTGAAGTCAAATGGGTCCTTATATTTCTTACATGCGTTAATTTTGTCAGTAGAACACATGCGTTTAATTGTGGATTCATCCAAGCGGTCACCTGCTTTAGTTTCCGCAGCGATTACAAGTCTTCTACCACGAAGTTCAGCTAAGTCTGCTTGTTTGTCACGTTTAATAGATGTGGTAAGTACGTCACTAGCGATAGAGCCATAGTAGTCGCCTAGCACACTGCTTATCGAGTTAAAGAAGGTAGACTTACCGTTACCGCCTTCACCATAGGCAATGATACAAGCTTCGACATAGACTTTACCGAAGAGTGCCATACCACACATTTCTTGAACGTATTCGATAAGCTTATCGTTATGGCCAAATATGGTATTAACTGACTTAAGCCATTTCTCTTTCCCTTTTAGGGAAGGTGAGACACTGGTCATCTTTGTCATAAGATCTTCTGCCCTATGTTCGCGTAGTCCTTTAACACCTTCTCTTAAGTCATAAACACCCGCTGGTGTATTAAGCAAGAACGGATTAGCATCAAGCATCATAGAATCTATTTCCACCATTGGTCTAACTTCTTTTAAAGTCGCTGCTATGTAGTGAGAGAATCTACGCTTAATGACATACTCTTTAAACTGAAGAGCTTCTAAATAGCCGTGATACGCTTTACGTTGGTCTTCAGATAAGGTCTTGTCAATCTCGCTCTTTTTGCATGTGGCAATAAGGGTAAAGGCATCAAGTTCAGTTAACTTTTTATAGTTAACGATAATAAGATGCTCTGCTTGGCGTAGTTGACGTTCAGTTAACTCTTGAGCAATCGCTTGAGCACCGGCTTCGCTTTCTACCCATTTGTTATTGCGGTAGACAATGTTGAGCGTAGCGGCACTATACTTTAAGTCGTTAGAGAAATATTTTTGAAGTAAACGAGCTTGTCCAACATCGCTTTGGTCAGTTGGGCGGTAGTCGTTATCATCATCATAGTCATCAGGCTTTTTATAGTTTGGGTCCGCTAATATAACTTTGTTATAAAACTTAAGAGCACTATTCCAGATAAGCTTAAGTTCAAAATCATCTAAAGGTGGATTACAGTGGCTTGCCTTTTCGTCGAATAAGGTAGTTGCTTCTTCAGTATCACCATAGCGTTTGAGTACCTTAACGGCATAGCGATGCATGGTCGCATTTCTTTGGCCCTCGGGAATATCGTCATCACCACTATCGTAATTATCGAAGTCCATCTCATCTAAGAGCTCGTTAAGAGTCATGTAACCATTAATGACCTCGACTTTAGGGTTTTCAGTACCGAAGAAGAAATGAGCAGCATCCTTAGCTCTTGGGTCGATAATTGGTAAATACTTCATTAATCGTTTAGCAAGAGCATCATATTCATCTTTGGATTTGATATCCGCGGCAATGATAATGTGCATCTTTGGACGTTTTTGTTTGATGGTTGTGACACCGTTTTTATTCTTCTTAGGCTTATCGACCATGTGATTCCTTGAATAATGGATGATGTGTGGTACGCCTTTAATAACGTTTTCGACATCATCTTTATCGAACCATTCGCTAGGATTATCGCTATGGTCATTATCGATATCTATCAATAAGCAATTACTTTTAACAAAGTTATCACCCGAGCGAGAGTCTTTAAAAAGCGGACCAACATAGTCATGGATAAACATAGAAGGATCATATTTCCCCGACTTGGTGTCGATGTTATATTCGTGGGGATATTTTGTATTAGCAGGGTCCTCTCTTACATCAGACCCATAAAATGTGATAATCATTGTTTTCCTCCTATTAATCTTTTTGGTAGAACTCGCACTCATATCCATCGGCATTAAGGATTAAACCAGCGGCCCAATCTGGGTTTCTAGTCATCCTTGCCACTACGTTTGACACCTTAGTGTCCATTGGCACTTCGATGATTACTTCATCGTGGACATGAGCAACGATTTTAAATTGACTGAGATTTTTCATAGCGAATATAAGAAGGTCGCGTGCCGTTGCCTGAATGACATTTTCAACAAACTTCGGACCATATGATTCAATGCGAGAGTATTTCTTCTTTGAATCAATGCCGTAGTATGTGATGCTTCCATCCACTATTTGCGGTTTGACGTATGCTAGCCTTCTACCACTAGGTAAAGTGATAAAAAGCATCTTTGACTTATATTCGAATTCTAATTGACCTAATTTGACTATATTGTTTGCGTTATTAAGAGCGGCTTTAATGGCTCTTTCGACATCCCACCAGAACTTCACGATGTTAGGGTTAGCTTTTCGCCAAGCGGTAACTAAGCCATCAAGCTCTTCTTCCTTTAAACCATAATCTAGAGCTGACATCGCTATTAGGGCACCTTTGGCTCCACCATAGCCTAACGCTAACTCAGCAATCTTCCCCTTTGGTCTAAGTTCAGCATTAACACCGTGTTTTTCAACAGGAACACCAAACATCTGACTAGCGGATGCACAATAAATGTCTTCATTGTTTTTAAAGGCATCCATACGCCACTCCTCACCTGCATACCAAGCGATTACTCTTGCTTCAATAGCAGAGAAGTCACTTACGATGAACTTGTGATTAGGTTCTGGAATAAAAGCGGTTCTTATAAGCTGCGATAACGTATCCGGCACATCAGGATAGAGCATTTCAAGAGCGTTAATGTTACCTTCCTTAACAAGAGCACGAGCACTCGCTAAATCAGGCAAATGGTTTTGTGGAAGGTTTTGAAGTTGAACTATTTTTGAGCTAAATCTACCAGTGCGATTCGCCCCATAAAATTGAAACATTCCTCTTACCCTATTATCGCTACACTTCGATTTAAGCATTGCTTCATATTTTTTAATGGAGGATTTGCTTATCATCTGACGGAGCATTAAGACTTGTTGGACTGTTTCATCGCTAGCATTAGTGAGAAGCTCTTTTACTTCTTTTTTGCCTAATGATGGAGCGTTGACGTCATTATCAAAGAGCCATTCTTTAAGCTGTGCAACTGAGTTCGGATTTTCTAAATTTGTGAGATCTTGCAGGGTTTTTACATACTTTTCTCTGCAATTCTCGTTTATTTCAATTGCTTTAGTAATAAGATCTTCATCCACTAATACGCCACGATCGTTTATGAGTTCACACATCCAATACTCTTCCCAGACAAACTCTGGTACTGGGTAATTAGATAGTCGTATTTGGATAGATGATTCAGCTTCTACATCACGTTGGTTATAGAACTTAAATAGTTCCCATTTTTCCTTATCGTGGTAGTAATAGTTTCTTAACCTATAACCATTTTTCTTAGTAGGCTTACATGGAACACAGAAATACCTGATTAATTCCTTACCTTCATCAAGCTTCTTTTTATCGATATTTAGCACCGCACCAACTTGTTTAAGTGAGAACGGTAGACCAAGTATCGCTGCCCAAGTCATGGTACATTTCCAACCTTTTGGAAGGAGGTATTTACCAGTCTTGTTATAAAGGAATCTTGATAAGCAAATACGTTCGAATTGAGCATTAAATGCCCACTTAGTTATAGCGGGATTACTTAAAGCGGCAACGATATCATCTGGTATAGTTTCACCACTTGCTAGGTCCACTACTTTAACCGCACCATCATCAACGGAATAACCGAAGAGTAGGATTTCAAAGTCTGGATCTTCTACATAGCGATAAACACCAGCTGTTATGGGTGTGCCACTATATGTTTCAATATCGATTGATACCTTATTCACTTTAATCACCTCCTAAAGGAAGGGGAGAGCAGTTATTCGCCACTCTCCCGAGAAAGGAGTAACTAATGAGATTAGTCAAGGAAACCGTCATCGTCAGCGAAGTCTGCTTCGGCTGTGGATTTAGAACCTAATGGTTCACCATCACGAATCTTTTGAAGATTATTTAAGCCACAAGCGATACCTTTATTGCCGTTGTTATTAAAGGCATAGAAGGTAATGGATGCGCGACCATAGATGCCGCTATAGAGTTCGCTAGTTTCGATAATTGGATTAAGTGCCGCATCAACCACTTCTGGTTTGCTAGTACTGTTTGCATTTACAAAGTAAGAGTCTTTATATGCAGGATCTTCAGGACGTTCTAAGTCACCGTCACGAAGAGGAGATTTGATACCTGTTAAAGGTGGGAGAACTTTGCCGTTACCACGTAATTTGAATTCGCCTTCTTTATAGGCAGCTTCGATAGCGGCTTTAATCTTTTCCACTAATTCGGTATCTGATTTAGGGATAATAAGCGAGACAGAATATTTTGGTGTAGCACCCTCTGCGTTAGCTTTTGGTTCATTTGCGTTTAAGTAGCTGAATCTGACTACTGATGTAATAACCTTACATGGGTTGTTATTCTTTGCCATAAGTTTGCTATTCCTCCATAAAATCTAATTTGGCTAAGTTAAGTGCTGGTCTTTTATCGCTCTCTTCCACGAGAGTTGGTTTACCAGTTGGTTTGTAGACATATTTGTCCACGAGTTCGATAAATTTCGCTTTTCCGATACGTTTGGTTAGTTCCGTTATCGATAGTAACTTTGGTTCATCAAATGGATCTAGACCATTATCTTGAAGCGTTTTAATGACTTCGTTTTCATCGGTATATTTACGGTTAGAACGACCTTCTACCAATTTGAAGCCGGGATAGTGAACGCCTTTTAAACTTTCACTTAGAGCAAATTCTTTGATGTCATTACCCCAAGAAACTAGGTCATCGATTTTGGTTAAGATTTCCGCTATTTCTTCGATGGATAATAAATCCTTATTTTGCTCTTTGTAGCCTTCGAGCTTAAGCATCTCGTTGGCGCGGTGTTTACATTCATGGCGTGCCTTACAGAATTGGCACCATGAACCACATTTGAATTCGCCTTTGCCTTCATAGGCTAAGGCAGTTTTAGGCTTAACTTCTTCATTAGCCCAAGCGACTAATTCGTCTTTAGAACATGACCATTCGGAGATGTTATTGACTCTTGGTTGGATGATTACCATGTTGATTTCTTTAATGTCATAAAGGGGTTCAAACATGAGCAAACTTCCATAAGAGTAAATCATCAACTGTGGGTTACGTTCGCAAGAGACTTCTACGCCTTTTCCGTGCTTATAGTCCAGGACATAGATACCGCCGTCATAAACGATTACTATGTCACTACTACCGAAGCCTTCAGGCACTACATCTGAGAAGTCAACCAATACTTCACTTGCGATAAATGGGTGCTTGCCTTCCGCTTTTAATCTTTCGCAAATTTCACTTACGTAATTAACAGCGACATCAGTGCATTCATTGATTTCTTCTATATCAAATTCGGTTTCTTCAATTTCTTCATCGAAGGGAATTCCGTAGCGTTCTTTTATCTTCTTTTCGAGGATTAAGTGTGCAAAACTGCCTTCTTTTGCATAAATTGAACCTTCATCTTCATAGTCTTCAGAAAGCCTGACACTAGGTGGACACTCCATAGCTCGCTTTAGTGAACTTCCACCAATTAACGAGTGGCCGTTAGTCTTTGGTGGCATCTTCGAGTTCCTTCGCTTTCGCTAAGAGTTCAGGATAATCTTTAGGATCAACTTCACTTAATTTGTTGACACCTAAGCCAATGAGCATCATTCGGACATTGGTTGTGTAACCTTTTCTAGAGAGTTCGGCAAGAACAGTTCTTACTTCTTCTAAGGTAGGTTGTTTGACCTCTTTTTCTTTTTTAGGCTTTTTACCTTCTTCAAGCTCATCTGCGAGAGCGTTGATTTCTGTAGCGATTGCCCTTAGTTTTTGAGCGATCTCTTTTGTCATAAGGCTTGTCTCCTTTCTTTAGATTGCTGTTGAGCGATTCAACTTCATCGTTAACTTCTTCAATGACCACTAGGGCAAGTGAGAGAAGACCAATGATGTTGAATAAGTTGTTTTGAACTTTTTTATTCATTTGTTTCTCCTTTCCGAGCAGTTCATCACTCTTGGCAATCCTTATGGGACCAGCGACTTATGGCTTCGCACTAAAATTGCAAAAAAAATATATTTTTGTTTTTCGAGCATAAAAAAAGACCACTACGTTATTCGCGTAATGGCCTATGTGCATGTGTTTCTTAATTAATTATTCTTTGCTCTGCCCCATTGATCACCGAACAATGCCCCATCTCCAGAATGAAGTTGAATTACTTGTTTTTCTATAGCAATATTTGTTATCGTTCCATCTGGATTAACTTCTTTATATCTATCAGGGTTTTCAGCAACAGCAAATATCTGTCTTTCAGTTTTTTGGGCATATAATTTAAATAAATCGCGAGCAGTAATATCTTCGATATTAGTAAATAGAATCGAGTCGTGTCCAAAGACTGGTAGTTTTGTATTCTCCATTATTGCCAAATCCAACAAACAAACTGCTTTATACCTAGTTCCAGTTCCTGTATCACCTGGAGTGTAGAAAGCATAACTTTTAAGTTCGTTAAATTTGAAAATTGGAGCAGCTACTCTTTTATCATCTTTTTCTCTAATGTGGGTATTGTTTTCCCTCATTGATGAATTTAGTTTGTTTTCGATTGTTGTCGTATATGTTTCTGTTAATTGCACTAAGGTTTTTTCTGCTTCTTTATATCCTTTTAATGCACTTTCGCTATCTTCAAAATTTTTGATGGCGGTTCCAAGCCTATCTATTTCCTTTGATAAATATTCGCGTTCTTTAACATACGATTCGGAAACAGTAGGCACAGTCTTATATTCTTCTAATTGAGTATTAATTTCAGCAATTCTTGCATCAATTAAAGAAATTAAATTCTCAACTTCTTTATTTGCTTCAATGATATCTTCCAACAAATATCCATAGACATCTTTATGGAATTTTTCATATTTTTTAATTTCAGGAATCTTGACATCTTCAAAGAACTCTTTTAAAGCACCATACTTCAATTGATACTCTTCTTCAGATAGTAATTCATCATTATCATTAATATCAGTTAATTTCTTTTCTAACGTTTTTCTTCTTCTTTGGAGTTTTACTTTTTCTTTGTTAAGACGCGTTTTTTCGGTGGCTTCTAATGCCTCTTGGTCATTTGAATTATGGATATTGTCATAGTCTAATTGTTCTAATTGCTTACGCAAATCAGCTAATTGAGCCACCATTTTTGCTTTTTCTTCTGCACTTATAGCAATTGGAGCAATATTATGTTTTCTAATGTTGTCGTATCCCTTTTTTAAATCTTTTTTAGAATCGTAATCTGCCTTTGTAGATTCTATCGGTTTAAACATTCCGAACATCTTTAATAAAACGCTCATTCCATCATAGTCAGATTCCCTAATATGAGCGTTAATTGGTCTCCATTCGTTATAGTTTTTCTTATTATAAATTCTAAAATATGGTCCAACCCATTCTCTAAACGATAGGTCTTCACCGTTTTTTAGACCATAGAAATTTACAAGGTCTTCCTTAAACTGTTTATTGGTTATTGTGTTTCTTGTCTTATATTCGCTGTCACAAATGTCCACTCTTTCTGGGTTTTGTGTGTTTCTTTTATAAAATCTTGATTTGCCATCGAATTCAAATTCAAAGCAAATATCGTGATGGCCCACATGTTCAATAGTTTCTTTTTCTTTTTGTGGATAATCATCTCCGCCAAAACAAAAATCAATAATCATCAACAAAGTTGATTTACCTATAGAGTTTGTTGCTCCTTTTTCACCGAGGATTACATTTAAACCATTATGAAATCTAATTGGTTCTCTAGGAACGCCATGATCAATAAACTTATCGCATTTAATTGTTTTTAACATAATGAACAACCCCTTCCAATAGCTCAATTTTTCCTAAAACAAATAGACAATCGAGCGTATCTATAAATTCGCCTCGGCTCTCGAAAGACGATTTTGTTTTGTTGTAGAGTTCTTTAACAGAATAATCACAGTCTTCTAAAGGCTTTAAAATGACAGGAAACTTCGATAAGCAACTGTTTTTGTAACTAATAAATTTACTCGGAAGTTTCATCACTCAACACCTCACAATGAACTAAAAAATAACATGTAATTAAATAGCATGTTTCAGGATCCTTCTGTCCGTCAGGCAAACAATCATTTAACTTTGTCGCGATTTGGTTTATTACTTCATCTTCACTCAAGTGAAGACTGTAAAAATAATGGTCAGACCAATTCTTTATTTTTTCGCCAAATACAGTTGACCCATTTTGAGTCTTTTCTTCATAAGAAGTAAAGCAACTATCAATATCGTAATAATCATCAGCAATTCTCTTTTTGATTCTGTTTCTAGAATAAGGAATTGTGTTTTTCATTTTTTCATCTATTCGTTTGGCTTCCGTAGTTAATGGCTTTTTATCTCCATCGAAATGGCCTAATAAATAATCAGCGACCCTTGTTATTCTTTCCTTAAAGAATGTTTTATCCATTGTTTTGTCGATGGTCGAATATTTAATCGCTTCTCTTTTTGTCTTGTATAAAAGTTTATAGTCTTCAACATTTGGACTACCGTGATAAAGTCTATAGTGTCTAGCACAAACCGCTATTTTGTTTGATGAGGCTTCTACATCACTTGGCTTATAAATGCCACTAGTTTGAAAAGTAAACTTTGTTGCTTCATCAATTGGATTAGGATAAATATGCACTATTTCATAGTTTTTAATGTGCCTACCTTTATATTCAGGAGCAAGTATATCTTCACAAAACGGGCATCTTCCTTTCATTTCTTCAATAAAGTCATAATCAAGAGCATCTGGTTCATTATCAACATGAAGAGGTCCTTCTATCGCATTACGATAAAAATCACAGAATTCTTCAGTTACATCAATTTGTGTAAAAAACTTTTCACAAGCAATCGAACATGCGTGGCAAAAAACATCAAAGTCCGCTGCGTATGATTCAGCTATATTTAAATCCTGGTATGCAAAAGCAATGGCCCTTTTGTTAATTGCCCTAACAAAGAAACTAAAAAGAGCAATAAAATCTATAGGCTGTGGAATTTGCGATAGCAAACGAGGATTGATTAGTTTCGGGTCGCTAGCCCTACCAAGATCGCCATCAAATAGTTTTCTGCAATTGCTGTCTTCTTCGTTTCTATAATCTAAATATTTGGGATGTTTTAGAGCTTTGAGAAGACTACCAACAAAAACAGCTTTATTTTCATAAGCTGGAGATAATGATTTTTTTATGCCGTGGCAGAACTCACAAAATTTGATAACAATGTCCTCCAAATAATAAAGTCCTATGAAAGTCCGATTGGTCTCATTGTCAGAGACCTTTTTTAATTTTCTAACGCTATGAAATGCTATTAACTTTAGTTAGGCAAACGACTTTAAATCTAATTATAGCATAAAGATTTGTAGGATTAATGCCTAAATATCCAGCACGCGTGTTGGGAGCATAAGAAAGGAGAATTCAAGTTATGGAGTCTCAAAACCCATTTCTAAACAAATATCCACCTTCCTTCGCTTCCGAAGAAGAAGACTGGAATAACTATCGTGATGAAGAACTTCTTCATGATGCTCAACTTAAAGAGCGTGAAAAGCTAAAGAAGGACTAATCACAAACGTCACCTTTTACGCCACTGATTATCTTGGCGTGGAGGGGCAACAATTAAGGTGATTGATGAAAGGCATGCCGCTTATGGACATCAACCACCTCTCTACATAGGCAATGACCATCCATAAGGTCGTTCCGATTCAAAACATAGCGAGGCAACTCACTACTTGAATTCGAACGTTTCTTTAAGCATGGTCGGTTTCATTCATGAGTACCTCGCGGAAAGCATAGGTACTTAAATGAAAATTACTGTCAATTTAGAAACTGAAGGATTAGTTGAAAACGATAATATCTTCACTCCTTCACCAACAAGAACAGCCGCCATTACTGTTAAAGAACTTAATGGCAAAACTATTTATCTTACTCCTAAAGAAGCTGATTCCTATAGGAGACTTCAACAACGCTTATGGCAACAATCACAAAGGGAGGGAAGATGCATAGTCTTCTCAGAACGTTATGGTGCTAAAGTATGCCGTGGCAACTGCTCCCAATGCGAAAAAGCACGTGACCGTTATCCATTATCAATTGAAGCTTTGACTGAAAAAATAGGCCACGAGCCTAATACTGGCGAGTTTGCTGATAGGCAAGAAGCTGAAGATCCAAGAAAAATCTATGAGCGCAAAGAAACAATGATGTTTATCAAAAAGGCCATGGATGAAATTGGAGCTAATGTCTTCGATATCTGTTGGAGAAGAATTGTCTTGGAAGAGTCAATTCAAATTATTGCTGATGATTATGGCATCAACAGAGAAACGCTTCGCAAGATGATTATAAAATGGACAAAAATACTCCAAGATAAACTTGCTTGGCTTAAAAACTAATATCAATTAAGTGGCGATTTGCAATGAAAATACTTCAGAAAGCCACTTTTTTTAATTGAAATACATAGCGAATTATCAAAATAACTAATCGCCATATCTTCCATTTATTACATCAAAAATATAATCACTATTTAGCCAGAAACACTGCTTCGTATATTCCGTGGCACCAGTTAATGCATCTGGTACTGGTAACGGATTAGTATCAGAAGCATTTAAACCGTGTGGTCTTATATGAAAGTAGCCGTTTTGTGATGCCTTAGGAAAATTATTTAATCTAATTTGACGACCGCTTGATAATGTTTGGAAACCTCTAACGATTTGTCCAGTGCTTAAAATCCTTTTTAGTTCTTCAAAGACTTGTCTTCCCTCTGTGTCTAATATTTCTTCTGGAATTGACCAGAACATAGTTTTAGTAAAAACATACTCGCCATTAATTTTATGGAATATAGCAAAAAGGAACTTTTGGTTTATCATAGACTCCCTAAAACTACTATCTTCCCATTCTTCATTAACAACATCAATGAAGCTGAAGGCCGGAAAGGACATGTTCTCTCTAATATATCCTTCTTCTTCAACTCTTATAGTTTTTAGTGTTATGTTTGCTTTTTGGAATTCGTCTAACTTATTGACCTTTCCCGTTGCACCAAGCATGTAAGCGATATATCGTTCAAACCTATCTTTTGATTCAACCATTCTTCCAAAGCAATTAATTAGATCGCTTTCAGAGTATCCTATAAAAGGTTGCAGTCTAGAAATAACAATATCTTCAAATGTTCTTGCGCTAAGTTCAGCGGCATTTGTTATTCTCTCAACATCTTCATTGGTCATCAAGTTTCTAATAACTTGTGTCATATAACTTGGTTTAAGAGAAAATTTTCGTGGTTTTAAGTCTATTCCAAAAAGATTAGATGCATATCTATCTAGTTGTCCGTGTCCAGCACCTGAAGTACATGCCGCTAAATAGTTAGTGTCACGTTCTGAAATATTTTCAGGATAGCCACTTTGAATTTTTGCGCTTAATATTTCATAGTCTTTTTTAATTATTTCGATATCTTCTGGAGAAAATCTATGAAGAAATCCGTGAATCAATCTCATCTCGCCATATGGCCTTCCTTCTAAATACTCATACAAAGCAAAAAGAAGATTTTGGCATTTATGCCATACGTAGCTATTTTCAAAACTAGTGTTAGAAGTTTCTTCGTAACTAAAAGAACATAAAGGAACTCTTTCTTTAAAAGTTACGCCAGCTCTTTTTCTTAAGATGCCTGTAGTCTTTAGTTCTATTCCTAGATTAGGAAAATCGGCATTGTGATCAGAATTGATAGGGTAATGAAAAACGCCCTCTTCTACTATTTGGCCTAGAACACCTTTGTTGCCGTTACCAACCAATCTATGATTAACATCGAGTTCATAAAAAGTTTTACCAATAGCTGGTTCAAACTGCATCATTAGCTCTTCAACAGAATTGTACTTAACACTCATAAAAATAGTCTATCAAAGTTGAGTGTTCTTTTACAGCACGCATTTACGCACGTATATAACAATAAATTATCTAAAGAATTTATTTGATCTTTACATTTTTTCCTTGATCCTGTATTATCTTTAGTGTAGACTTAAGCATATGAAAAAGACTGTTATTGAATTATTCGCAGGTGTTGGTGGGTTCAGAGTTGGACTCAATAACATCACCACTATTGGAGAAGATGGTAGAGCCATAGAAAAAGGTCCATGGAAATTTGTATGGGCCAATCAATGGGAACCATCAACTAAAACTCAGCATGCTTTTGATTGCTATAACATGCGTTTCCCACACGCGGTCGATAACTCAAATATTGATATTTCTAAAGTAGACAAAGCGAGCATACCCGACCACACGCTACTCACAGGCGGGTTCCCGTGTCAGGATTACTCGGTCGCACATACACTCTCACACTCACATGGTATCGAAGGCAAAAAAGGTGTCCTTTGGTGGCAAATCAATGAAATCTTGCAGGTTAAAAGACCACCATTCGTTTTGTTAGAAAATGTTGACCGTTTAGTTAAATCGCCAGCAAGACAAAGAGGACGTGATTTTGGTATCATGCTCCGCTGCTTATCTGAAGCTGGATATGCAATGGAATGGAGAATCATTAACGCAGCTGATTATGGTCATCCACAACGCCGTAGAAGAATCTACATATTTGCCTTCCATAATAGCACCAAACACTATAAGGAAATGGCAACTTTAACTCCTGCTCAAATCATCTCTAAAAAAGGTGTGTTTGCTAAAGAATTCCCAATCGAATCATTCGATGAAAATAAGATAAAAGTATTTGATTTTGTAGAAAAATATGGGGATTTAGTAGAGGTTTCCGATAAATTTAAAGCAGAATTCGAGAATGCAGGATTCATGATCGGCAATAAGGTTTACACTGTTAAGACCAAACCAATCGAAGAAGCTCCTATCACTCTCGGACAAATAGCAGAAAAAGACGGAGTTGATGCCCACTACTTCTTAAACGAAAACCAACGCAAAAAGTATGAATATCTCCGAGGTTCAAAGAAAATTCCTAGAAAAGATAAAAATGGATTTGAATATATGTATTCAGAAGGAGCGATGAGTCCTTACGATGAATTATCACTTCCAGCTAGAACGATGCTAACTTCCGAAGGAACTACTAACAGAAGCACACATATTATTAAGGATCCTAAAGAAGGCAAACTTAGAATCTTAACACCAGTTGAATGCGAAAGAATAAATCAATTCCCTGACAACTGGACAAATTCCGGTATGCCTGAGAAGAGAAGATACTTCATGATGGGTAACGCACTGGTGTGTGGCATCATCAAAAAGATAGGAAATCAACTTAAAAAGATTATAGAAAAAGAGGACTAGTTAATTAGCTAATCCTCTTATTATTTTATTCTGTGAAGCTTTTTTCTATCCATAAAAGCCATTTTTTTACAGTTTGATATCTTCTTTCATAGAGCTCATCACTGTATTGCGGATATTCTGCTTTGATTATGTCTATGACTTCTTCCTTTTCCAATTTGACTCCATATACTTTTTCTGTAACATAGACTGTTCCAAATACTTTATCGGACATCAATAACCTTATAAGTTCTATTCTTTGCTTCGTTGGAGAAAGGTTTCTAACATAACATCCCACCTCAGTGAAATGCTTATCTTTAGAAATAAGCCCTAAATACATCGCCGCAGAAAGATAGTACATCACTTGTCTATCGGTGACATTTTCCAAAACAAAGCTAATGTACTTCTTATCACTTAGTTTAGATTCGTCAGGAATATTAATTAGTGATATTACCTTTTCAAAATCATCGGCTTGAGGGAATGGTATATCATTTCTTTCCATAAATTAGAACCTCTCTTACTGTTCTACGCCCACTATTATTACCGCTAATATTTCTATGGACATCTAAATAATTAAATTTATATTTTGTTTTTGGGAATATTTCATTAACAAAAGCTGTGGAGTTATTGCTAATTATAACAATCGCTCCTTTTTCAATCAGCGAATCACAAAGATTTTCTAGTCGTTGTAAATCTTCCCTTGAAAAACCAGTGCTTGTGTATGATGTGAAGCCGGATGGCTCATAATCATATGGCGGATCTAAATATACGTAGTCGCCTTTTTTGGCACCTGAAACTGCATCAATAAAGTCGCAATTAAGAATCTCAACACCAGGTTTATTTAAATAAGCTGATATTTGTCTAATTTTCTCTTCACAAACTATTTCATGTTTTCCACTAGTAGTTCTGCCTAATGGCACATTAAAGAAACCTTTAGAGTTAACTCTATACAAGCCATTAAAACATGTTCTATTTAAATAAATAATTCTTGCTGCCTTTTTCAAAGGGGACATCTTTTTATAAGAAGGTAATCTATCTAAATCACGAATTTGGTAAAAGTAATCATGAGAGTGCTTTTTATCATGTTCTTTTAACAATTTTATAAGCTCTTCTGGATTATCGCGAATTTGGATATAAACGTTATATAATTCTGGATTTAAATCGTTTATTGTAACATTCGGACATTCTAAAGCAAAAGTTAATGAGCCGCCACCGAAGAATGGCTCAAATAACCTATGCTTCTTAAGTTCTTCTATATCTATTAATTGAATGATATTAGAGACAAGCTTTCTTTTTCCACCTGCCCACTTTAATACTGGTTCCATCATTATTGATTTTCAATTAGCCAATCATACACATCTTTAATCTTTTTAAATTCAGATCTTGTGATTTGCTTTCCATTATTGATTCTAGACTCAGAATAAGACATGGATTTTAACCAATCTAGAGTTTCGGCCCTATTCTTTTGGTCGTTTGGATTAACTAAGACATCCTTTAAGAATGTTGTCCAGTTTGTTTTATAACAAGCTATTTTACAAACATCGTCAAATCCTATCATTTCCCAGAATTCAATGTCCCTATCAACACCATTTCTAGAGTTTTTGACTTTTAAACTGGCAATATCTCTACTTACTCTAAGAGCCAAATCCTCAGGTATATATTCGTTTTGCCAATTTGCATTTTCAACAAATTTTTCTTTTATACTATCAATAATCTTTTGTTTGATTTTTGAAACGAACTCGGAAGCTTCAGGATTATAATCCACGCAATACTCATTGATATATTTTTCCAAATCTTCATTGGTGAATTCACTATTATTGTGATTAAAGGCAACCTGCAATGCTCTCCAAGATGTTTCTTTAGCACTACCGCCTTTTGCGGTTTTAATTTCATTTCTTCTTTCAATTGGTAAATTATTTATAGTATCTGCCAAGGAAACAATCCAATCTTCGCATTTATTCCATAAATCATCAACATCGTAAATGACAGAAGGAAGATTGTATTTTTTAATAACCAAATCAACAATATCGCCAATTACTCTTATAACCGCCACCATCATGTTATTTATTGTTAAATAACCGGCAGAGCCTTTTTCCCATTCTTCTTGGCAGAACTGTTCAATAGTATCTAAACACTTCTTTAGGAATGGATAAATAACATCCGCTGTTTCTCTGCTTTCAGTTCTATCTAAAACACCATGCTCAGATATTTCGTTCTTTTTATATTTATTAAAGAAGGAGGTCTTTTCAATGGCGTTCTTTAAATATTCAATAGTAATGCAACGTCTATCTGTAACTGTATTCTCACCAGTAACAACTCTGCCGTATAGAGGAGAGTCTTTGTCTTCGCCTAATTTTTGACAAATATGAAGAATCACAGCTTCTTTTCTCTTTGCTAGTTCAGGTGAGTCCCAATTAAGGTCAATAATTAAAGTATTTCTTAGTGATTTAGAAACAGCTTTTTGATTTTCATTAATATCCATGAACATTCTTACTTGTTCATCTTTGTCCATATTAACAAAAGCTACTACTGGGACCGTGTTTGATGATGCAAATCTAGATTCTGAGTATCCGTATAATCTATGTTGACCATCAATAACATATGCAGATTGGTACTCTTTTGGTAAATGCAATATACCAATTCTAGAAACAGAAGAGGTGTTTTGTGATGCCAAATCGAATTGAAGGCCCCTCTTTGCATCAATAGAAATAATTAATGAGTTAGGGAAATATCCGCCGTTGTTAACGAACTCTCTAATCTTTTTAAGCCTGTCCTTTTTGATTAATCTTTGGTAGGTAGGCATTAAATCGTGATTCGCGTTTGTTCTATGTAAAATGTAAGAAATCTTTAATAAACGTTCTGGCTCAATCAAAAAAGCATAATATGTGTATCCGCCCATTTTGCCTTCAATAGCAGGAATCTTTTCATCCATTCCTTTGATTGTTTGGTGAGCAAATAAACTACCTAGTAATTGGTATCTTGCCGCACTGCCAAGATGATCTACCAAAGCTTTATAGTAGCTTACTGTTTCATCGTCAAAATAAGCAATTTTAGCGTTGGCTAAACGGTCTCTATCTTGAGAACCAAGAACGTAGTTCTTTGTGGCAAATATATACTTAAATTTACGTCCTGGATATTCCTTGCTAATTTCTCTAACGAGTCCTTTATATTTACTTTCCATCTCAGCTATTTCTTGAAGCCAAGATTTATTACGCTCGAATTTTTCAGTTTCCTTGCATTCAATGAATAAGCAGGTTTCATCATCAATAGCAATGACATCTAATTGTTTTGTTAAATCTGGGTATTCCTCTGAATATGATAATTTAAAATGCCTATCAGCATTCATGACAGTAAAGCCCATTTTATAGAAAATCATCCATACTTCATCTTCGAAAGCATCACCGATTTTCTTTGGCTGCATCATTAAAGCGGAGCCATTTTTATATGTTTTTTTAACAACCCATCCCTGAGATTCTTTAGTTTGAATAAGTGCCGCATCAAATTTTTCTTCAACACCATCTTTGCTTCTAATTGCCGCTGCAGCTGCCAAAGCTTCACCACTAGCTAAATGTTCCCAGTTCGTTGCCATAAACATCCTCCGCTATATATTTTATGTTTATAAACTTTAAGCATTATATCACAAATATAACGCTTCTTCACTATAGTTATATCTTTTTGACCAGTAGTTATGTTTTTGAACAGTATTGAGAATATGATTTCTTGATTTTTATCAAAAAATGGCCCATTTTGAGGCGGACCATAAATGCTATAATTGTAAAAAGTTAGATTATATCTAAAGAAAAAGGACTGACACTATTGTATCAATCCTATGTTTCTAAGTTGGTGCCCATGGTCGTAACCTATATGGAAACACATACTGTTTCACCATAGGTGTATCTGTTTCGTCATAGGGGGTATGTGTTTCACCATAGGTTTTTCAAATAATAGAAATTTTACCATAATTTTAAGGTGTCGTTATAACCACTACCTATATTGAAATAGTTAAAAATAAAGAAAAAATGAGCATTTAAGCCCATTTTCTGCAACAACCCTCTATCTGTACTTTGTATCAAAGTAATAATACTTAGGTGGCAGGGGTGACAAGAATCGAACTCGCATCAGCGGTTTTGGAGACCGTTGCACTGCCATTGTGCTACACCCCTATATTGCGCTTTGATATTATTACATAAATATTTTAAATATTCATCAATTTTATTAATAATTTTCTACGCTTATTAATTCACCTTGGCTATAGACTAATTTCATTTTGAAATAGTTTTCATGATTAATCAGCTTTGGTAAGAATGCTTTATCTCCTTCCCACATTGGATAATCATAAATATCTTTGATTGGAATCCATCTTAATTCGCCTTCATTACATTCGATTAATACACCACTGAAGTCAGTAACTTCATAGACGTACATCATCATTTTTAATTGATCGTCTATAAAAAGGACTTCACCAGCGCATTTTAAAGAATGAATATTTAAACCTGTTTCTTCTTTTGTTTCTCTAATCGCACATTCATCAATGGATTCGTGAGCTTCTCTTCTTCCACCGACACCAATCCATTTGTTTTTATTGATATCGTTTTTCTTTTTATTGCGATATAAAAGAAGATAACAATTATCTTTTTTAAGATAAACAACTGTTGTATCGATAATATTGTTATCCATTTAAACTAATTAACAGGAACTGGTTCGTTATAATAACACGCTAGAAAGATGAGGGAAATACCAATAAAAGCTAATCCAACAACGATAAAATAAAGGAATTCGGCTCTTGGTCTTTCCGCTCTAGCGATTTGATAATCATAGAAGGTATGATATTTGGCTTTACCTTTTCTAAATAGAGAAATAAAACGGGAAATGCCGTAAATTAGCATTTCAAATGCTCCACCATTAGCGGCTAAGATCATTAAACCAAGAGCGGTACATAAAACACCGACTGTGAAAATTGAATCAGTCACATAATGATAAGCAATACGCGGAGTCTCCGCAGAAAAAGTACCTTTAACCGCAATAATGATAAAGGATATTAAAGCACAAACAGCAAATGTTATGGAGTATTCTAAAATCTTCTTACGCATTCTTCTTACTATCTAATTCTTTAATCTCTTCTTTATACTTTTCAAATTCTTCGCTGTTGCAAAGAATGAAGTGGCCCGGGAGAATCTCTCTCATCGTTGGGCCTTCCTTGCTGTAATCGTGAGCACTTAAAGGATTATAAGTAATTCTCTTTCTCTTCTTTTCATAATGTGGATCTGGAAGAGGAATAGCGCTCAAAAGTGACTTGGTGTATGGATGGAGTGGATGTTTAAATAATTCATCGGATGTTGTCATTTCAACGATGTGACCGAAATACATAACGGCAATACGATCAGAGAAATACTTAACGACTGAAAGGTCGTGAGCGATGAATAAAATGGTTAAACCCATCTTTTCTCTTAATTGATTTAAGAGGTTAATGACTTGGGCTTGAATAGAAACGTCAAGAGCGGAGATTGGTTCGTCAGCAATAATGAGTTCTGGTTCAAGAATAATAGAACGAGCAATACCGATTCTTTGTCTTTGACCACCAGAGAATTCATGTGGATAGCGAGTCGCGTGTTCTTGAACTAAACCAACGAGTTCAAGCATTTTATAAACTCGTTCGTCAATATACTTTTTATCGCGGATACCACGGATAATTAAACCTTCAGCGATAATATCACGAACAGTCATACGTGGATCTAAGGAAGCGATTGGGTCTTGGAAGATCATTTGAATCTTATTCATAATGCGGTCTTTGCTCGCAATACGCTTTTCTTCTTTGAACTTCTTAGTTAAAGTATCTAATTGATTATTAAGTTCCGCTAATTCGGCATCGTTGTTAGATGCTTTAGCCGCTT
This sequence comes from uncultured Erysipelotrichaceae bacterium, assembly GCA_902774655.1. GTDB lineage: Bacteria > Bacillota_I > Bacilli_A > RFN20 > CAG-826 > Fiminaster. The sequence continues at coordinate 43,610 of CACYJD010000001.1, forward strand.
CGATTTTGCCATTTAAGTCTTCAAAAAGTGGGTTATACTTATCCACGACTTTTTGCACTTCAAATTTAGCGAATTCTTTATTGCAGTTACGATGATCATATCTCGCTAATTTAATCTTTTCGATATTCTCGTTTTTAACCGCATTAAATTCATCAGCAATGGCTTTTTTCTTTTCGTTAAATTCATTAGCACGCGCACTCTTTTCTTCTGGAGAAAGAGCTTTCATTTCTTTATTAAGTGCATCGTTTGCGGCATCAAATTTAGCTTTTGCCATCTTAATAGCGGTTTTGTATTCTAATGTACCAGCGACAATACGCTTGTCATCAAAATAAACACTACCACCTGTGGCATCGTATAAACGGATAATTGTTCTACCAGTTGTGGTTTTGCCACATCCTGATTCACCGACAAGACCAAAAACTTCGCCCTTATAGATTTCGAAGTTCACGTCATCAACGGCTCTTAAAACATGTTTTCCGAGTTTGAAATGTTGAGAAAGATGCTCAACTTTAAGTAAAACTTTTCTATTGTCTTCCATTATAGTTGCTCTGCCTCCTTCTTCATACGTGCAATACGTTCTTTAATAATCTTTGGTGGTTCCACTTTTGGTGCGTCTGGATGGAGTAACCATGTCGCGGCATAGTGAGTATCACTAACCTTGAATAAAGGTGGTTCCATTTCGTAATCGATTTCTAAAGCGTATTTATTTCTTTCTGCGAAAGCATCACCCACTGGTGGATAAATTAAGTTTGGTGGTGTTCCTGGAATAGCTTCTAGTTTTTCTTTTGTTTCTAAGTCAGGCATAGAAGATAATAATGCCCATGTATATGGATGTTTTGGATCATAGAAGATGTCTTCGCTTGTGCCGTATTCAACGATCTTACCAGCATACATAACGGCAATACGGTCCGCCATATTGGCGACAACACCTAAGTCGTGGGTAATAAAGATAATGGAAAGATTTCTTTCCGCTTTGATCTTGTTAATAAGTTCAAGAATTTGACTTTGAATGGTGACGTCTAAAGCGGTTGTTGGTTCGTCACAAATTAAGATATCTGGGTTAGCACTAAGAGCGATCGCAATAACGATACGTTGTCTCATACCACCAGAGAATTCAAATGGATATTGACGATATCTAATTGAAGGTTCTGGGATACCAACTTCTTTCAGAAGTTCTAATGATCTAGTCTTAGCAATACCGAGTGTCACACGATAGACTAAACGGCTTGCTTGTTCTTTAAAGAAGTCGATTAAGATAATCATTTCTTCTCTAGCGTTATAATCTTTCTTATTAATATCAACGGTATATCTATCAATTAAATCATCGATGATTTTTTCGATATTGGATTTTGTTAATTCTAAATCGACAGTGTATGGAGGAATGACTTTCCATGTTGGAGTCTTGCCTTGTGCCACTAAAGCGTCATATTTAGCTTTGCTATTTTCGTATTTACGAATATTAATTGGATTTCTTTTTACACCTTCAAAGTAACGATTGACTTCGTGAATAATAGAAATACCAAATGAGTATTCAACACTATGCTTTTTAACTCTTAAATAGTCAATAGCGTCATCGACCTTTTTAATGATGACTTTAAGTTCTTTTTTAACATCAGACTTATTTAAATTCTCTAAAGAAGATAATTTATCTTTAAGTCCTTGCAATAAAGGTAATAATTCTTTTTTCTTATTTAAAGAGACATCACGAGAATGTTGAATAGCGGTTGTACCAATTTCAATGAAAGAATTCATGAAATCATCATTTAAATATTGAAGAGTCATTTGATCTAATTCTTCAATCGAGGAAGCGGTTGTTTCATCAAATGATGGGTTTTTATATTTATAGTAGCCTAAACGGAAGAAGTCAGGGTGTTTCTTCTTTGTCGCGGCATCCGCTTTTATAGATAATGATTTAAACGTATTAATGACGTTTTCAACAGAAATCTCTTTATCTGGTGTCTTTAAGAAGCTATCAATTGAAGCAAC
>CACYJD010000002.1 GCA_902774655.1 uncultured Erysipelotrichaceae bacterium
TCGTTGGCGGTTTCGGATTATCAACCACCCAATACCCAAAGGATAACTGTTGCTACGCAGAAACACTCAGGGCTTTATTCAACAATAAATTTGTGAGTTGTAAGTTGAATAAGAGTATTGATATTAAACTCTCGCCGCTAGCTCATGCGGGATAGAAGTGAGGATGCCGGAGCCACTGGACTAACGAGATAAATTCCAGTCATATACGAAGGTAGCACAATGGCAGGGCAATCGATTGATTAGACAAATTATTATAATTATCATATAATGAAATGAACTCTAAAAGAAAAGGTAATATTACTGAATTAGCTATAGCATTAGCTTTTCAAAAATTAGATGTTGCTGTTTCAATACCTTACGGAGATTGTGAACGATATGATATGATAGTTGATATTAATAATCGATTATATAAAGTTCAATGTAAGACAGCCTCTTATAGAAGAGGAGATACATCAAAAATTAGTTTTAATTGTAGAAGTATTACTACAAAAAATGGACAAAATGTTCATCATAAATATGATAAATCTGAAGTTGATTTTTTTGCTGCATATTTTTTAGAAAATGATAAATGTTATTTAATTCCTATTCAAGAAACTTGTTGTTGTGAAAAAACTTTACGTTTAGTTCCACCTTTAAATAATAATTATTCTAATGTAAATATGGCAGAAGACTATGAACTAGAAAAGGTGGTGAAAAAAATGATGTTATAATAACATTGGCTAAGCAATCGATAGATGAAAGTTCAATTCTTTCCCTTCGTACCATATAGACACATACAGTAATTATAATTTAGGAATAAACTTTTAATTTATAACCCTGAACTTGTGTCTTGTACTTTGATAATTTAATAAGTGCTTTGACAATTTACAACCCAGTGCTAAACAAGAATGCTCTGTTCTTGCTGGGGTACGACGAAACGGTCAGCGCAACGAAAGATGGATACATCTGGATAGCGAAATGTCCAACTGTTTTAAAGTAGAGATACTTTAAAAGAAGGATGAACTCCAACACCAAAGTCGTAGCACACTTATTGTCGCAAGTAAAGGTAGGATGCGCATCGCTAGCGTAATAGACGCTCTAGATGGAGAAAAATCTTAGTTAGGCTCAGCTTGGTAACTGGGCAAACCTAAGAAAAACCAATAAGCTAGTTTGCCGTGAAGCAGAGAAATCTGTGTATAAGATGTGTATGCAACTCCGAGTAGGTAAAGGCAAAGCAAATGGATTTGAGAATTATAGTTAAAAATAATTTGCTGAATAGATGCTGAAAGGTACGGGTAGTCAATCCCGTATAGGTTAGTTTCTTCGGGAACAGGGATAAGAAGTATAGAGGTCGCTACTTTATGCTCAGCCTTATTCTTCCTATTGACTGAATATGCTTGAAGATAGTAAGATGTAGAATGAAGATTCGTAAATTGTCAAAGCACTTATTTATTATATTTGCGCGTGTAGCAAAGCGGTTATGCACATGACTTTTAATCATGCTTAGGTGGGTTCAACTCCCACTACGCGTACCAAGGACCGCGGGATTTGATGTCAGGGTACACAAAATCCCCTTTTGGTTTCAACTTCTATACAAAGCTCTTCGCGCCATTTGATATGAACTTTATGGGCGGAGAGGCAAATAAAGACAATCCTTTCGGTAATATTTTGCCTTTCATTCTTTTGAACGACAGTAATGGAAAAGGCATGGATATGAGTACGATGGCACTGATGATGGCGATGGGTGGTTCAAATAAAATTAACCCACTTATGTTTTTGCTTTTAAACAAGAATGAGAGTTCAACAGATAATTTGTTACCGTTAATGCTGCTTTCTGGTGACTTTGCGGAAAATAAATCAAAATAAATTAAAAGCCAGTAGTAGGGCAGTAGTCCTACTATTGGTATGTTATGGGGTGATTAGTGTAATGGTAGCACGCTAGTTTGTGGCACTAGTAGTGGTGGTTCAAATCCACCATTTCCCACCATTTTATTTACAAATCAATATATTAATTTGCTTTTTTATAATATATTTGTTATAATATATATAGAAAGTTAAGAGAGAAATAAAAGACACTTACAGCAACTTTATTTATACAACACTTATTTAGGGAATGAGAAAGTTATATAAAAGTGTCTTGAATATGCCAATATGGTGGAATGGCAGACACGGGAGTCTCAAACACTCTTGTCCTTCGGGCGTATCGGTTCAAGTCCGATTATTGGCACCACATATAAGGTAGTGTGCTGGAATTGGCAGACAACATACTCTTAGAAAGTATGGCTTCGGCGTGCAGGTTCGAATCCTGTCACTACCACCAGCCCTTTTGGGTATTAAAATCTTTAGGAGGTTCTTATGAGAGCAAAAATCTATATGGACACAGTAAAGGAAGCCGAAACTATTACCGCGCTTGCATCAAAGTGTGATGAAGAGGTCTTTATTGAAGATGGTAATGGTCTAAAGGTTCGTGCGAAGTCCATTATCGGTAATCTTTACGCTCTTGAATTTGAAGAGCTGTGGCTTGTGTCAGAGGGCGATTACTACACAATCTTCAATGATTTTATCGTAGGCAATCCGCTCGAAGCGCCAGCGGCTTATTAACAGCTGGAATATCCATCAGTAGTTTAACGGTAGAATATTTGGCTTCCAACCAAAAGGCGCGGGTTCAACTCCCGCTTGGTGGTCCACATTATAAGCCCCGGTACTTCAGCCTGAATAGAAGAACCGCCTTCTAAGCGGTATGTCCTCGGTTTGAATCCGAGTCGGGGTTCCAAATAATATCTAAGAAAGGAGTTATTTTGTGAAGATTATAGATAAAAACTACGATTTCTATGATTATTTACAAGGTGTTTATCCTGATAAGACGGTGACTTTTGATAGGACTAGGTCTTTTACTCTTACTAAGGGTGAAGTTCGTAATGGTTTAAATTACATTACTTACGGTATTAATAAAATAGGTCAAATTTCATACATTTTACTTCAAGTATGTAATAGATTTTGGCTGTTTGAAACTAAAGTCCTTAGCTATGACTATGACTATGGCTATGTAAAAGATTATACTATTAATCTCGTTTCAACTTGGGTAAATTATAATGCCGACAGAAAACTCTTTTCATTTAATTATATTAAGTTAAATGGCGATGATTTGTTTGCTCACTGGTCAGCAAAGACAGAAGATAGAAAGCATAAGATTGCCATTGATGCAATTAATAGAGGTAATTACACGAAGGAGTATAGTTTAAGTGTAGAGTATGGTTATCGTAATAATGAGCGTACTATAATCTATGATATTCCTCTTTTAAAGGCAAGTGGCTTTGCAGAGTTTATCAATCCATTAGACATTTATTTGGCAATAGAGGAATACTTTTCTTTAGAGCGTACCGCCGCGGAGCGTAGAGAGTCTATCGGACTTACTAACGATGATAAGATTACTAACCACGGTTTTGATACTAAGATTTCTTTTCGTGGAGGACAGAAAAAGAAAAGAAAGAAGGGATAATATGGACAGATTTTATTACTATGCGACAGAGAATATCTATCAAGGTCTTCACAGCATTGAAGACTCAGGTGTTATTGAAGCTTTGACTGATGACTGATACGCGCCTGTAGCTCAATGGAAAGAGTAGCTGGCTACGAACCAGTTGGTTGTGGGTTCGAGTCCCTCTAGGCGTGCCAGTAAATATATGAAGTAGTGGCGGAATAGGTAGACGCAAGCGTTGCTGTGGGTAACAGACTGCAATTAAAACCGAGACGTTATGTACGGGATTTTTTGGAGGATACTAAGGCACATATAAGGTGCAAATCCTTATCTACTTCATTTTATATAAATGTGAGGTAATATGAAAGTAGAAATATTAATAGAACAAAAGCGGTTACGCTTGAAAACGAAATAAACAAAGAAATTAAAAAACTAGAATCTGATGGGCAAGAAATTATAGATATCAAGTTTGCAATAAGAGAAGATTATATATATAATTTTTATGCTATGATTGTCTATAAAGATAAGGATTTGGCGCAGTAAGCCTAATTGGTAAGGCACTTCCCTGCTAAGGAAGGAGTAGTCGTTTAATAGCGGTGTGTGAGTTCAAATCTCACCTGCGTCGCCAATTTCCTACTCACGTGATAGGTTGGTTGGGATAAGCCCTCGTAATGGATACCAAAAAGATAGAAAACCTCTCGTTGAAGTTGCCCATCTATCAGAAAGTCCATAAATATAGCGCTGTGGTCTAAGAGGTTAGGACAACAGACTTTGACTCTGTTAATCCCAGTTCGAATCTGGGCGGCGCCGCCATATTATTTAAGAAGGAGGATTATATGAGAAGACTTTTTAGAATACTTAGAGGTACAATTCCGATTAAAAAGTTAAGTTATTGGATTTGTGGAGAATGTCGAACAATAATTCTCCGCTTCGATAAATATTGCCATTGTTGCGGCAGTAAGATAAGGTGGGATAAGGTTGAATAGAGCGTTTTGTACGGGTGACATTCACGGCTCTCTTTCAAGAATCAAAACTTTATGTAAACAAGAAAATACGACAAGAGAAGATTATCTTGTAATTTGCGGCGACCTTGGCTTAAATTATTATCTTGATGAACGTGATGCCCACGTTAAAAATAAACTTGCTCAAATGCCAATTACAATTATTGGTATTCACGGCAACCACGAAGAAAAAGCTTGGAATATTTCAACTTATAAACGAGTTTATAATAAGGAATTACAGTGTTATACTTGGATAGAACCAAATAGACCAAATATTATCTTCCCAGAGGACGGTATCTTTTATCTTAAAGGTAGAAAATGTTTATGTTTAGGCGGAGCATATAGTATAGATAAATACTATCGCTTATATCGTGGCGCCGGTCGTTGGTTTGAGAGCGAACAAATGACACGGGAAGAAAAGGATAAAATTTTAGAAATCTTAGAAAAAGAGAACTCATTTGATTATATCTTCTCTCATACAGTTCCACTTAAATTCGAGAGAGAATTGGAAGAGTTATTTCTTTTTGGTGTCAACCAAGATGAAGTAGATAAGTCTATGGAACAGTTTTTAGATATAGTCGAAGACAAAATTACATATAAACATTGGTTTTTTGGTCATTACCACGATAGTTTTGACCTTACTGATAAAGTTACAATTCTCTACCATTTAGTTATTGAATTAAATCTCTAGTCAGATAGGTCAAATAATCTATCTGTTTATATATACCATAGGCGTTTCGTGAGAAATGCCTTTTTTGTATTTAGGAGGTATTATGGTTAAGGATATAAAGAAGAAAAAGATTTCTTTACCTAGCGAAAAAGTAAAGAAAGATACAAAAGTAAGAAAGGCAACTGCCTTAGTTTTAGTAAATTCAAGAAGAGGTCCATCACTAAAAGCGCAAGTTGTTAAAGTACGACAGCCGCAAGAAGTTATTGAAATAAAGCGTATTGCTGGTGACTGGATTGAATTTATTGATGGCACTTACTCATTAAAGGAATACTTCAAAATTAAGTAGGTGATTGCATGGCTCTTAATGAATATGCTTTACTAAATAGCGATAGTGAAAGTATGGCAAGCAACTATGTCTTTTACGAGAGATTAAAAAATAATCGTAGTGGTTATTCTTATCTATATGGGAGAATTAAACCAACTCTTAGTCGCTATAGAGAAGAAATAGGAGAGAGTCTAGTAGATGATAGCAAGGTGCGTGCTATGGCAGAAGCTGAGTTATCCAAGGAAATTAGAGTTTTACAAGATGTTTTTGGAACAGAAATTGATGCTTCGCGCTTTCTTGCCGGTGGAAGATTAAATGATTTTAAAGAGTTATATGATGGTCTAACAAAAGCTATTAACTCGACTCTCGGTATTAAAGAAATATATGAACGTAATGTTACTTTAATTCAAACTAGTAAGAAGAGATTTAATAAAAAAAATGAACTGTTAGAAGGTGGTAAAAAAAGTATTATCTCTTTTTACCATACTTATTTAATCCAACAAATAGAGATAGATTTAGACGATATTGCAAAAGGCTTAGAAGAAGTTTTTAATAATTTACCGCCGAATAAAAGTTTAGAAGAAGCCGCAAAGGAATTTCTTCAAGTTAGGCTAAGAGAAACTTGTAAGCAAGCAGCGCTTCGTATGTTTTCTCCAGAGCGAGAATTAGAATTACAAGCTGAATTAGAATTAGGTTTATCTCCAGCGGAACTTCAAAGACAAAGAGAAGCCTATCAAGAACTCTATTTTGCATTGTCGCAAGAAGATAGTAATTCTTCGCCTTTTGTACAGCAGCTTTTTGATATATATAAAGTACAAGATGTAATTAAGGCACTCACAGAAGAAATAGATAGTAGCGGTCGTATAGCTTCTCGAACAAGGAATGAAAAAGGAAAGTATGGTATTGCCAATGATGCCACTTTTAAACAAATAGGTGTAAATATCCATCAGCGTGGCGGTTTAACGTTGGAGGCTTTTGAGAATTTTACAGTTAATACTATATTAAAGAAAACTGGGCAAAAGGGTGGCTCAGTGTCATCTGGCGCAACCGGTATGAAAGCAGATAATATTATAACGCTTGAAATAGATGCCGATAGAGTCGCGCGAAGTTTAGCAGAATCCTATCAAATTGGTAGCGGCTCTGAAAACAGGGCAAAAAACGTTCAAGCTATTGAGAAGTTATATGACGATTTGAAAGATGTTAGAAATGGTTTTATCGTTTATTCTTCTGCTAAGAATTATACTTATAATGATAAATTTGGTGGCTTTAGTGCTGGTCAAGAACAAAACATTAGTAATTTCTTGGAAATGATGGACGATGTTTCTCGTTCTACAAGAAAGAATTATAAAACTCTTATGGGAATTATTTTACAATTAGGTGAGGGCGCAATAGGAGAGAAAGTCCTTAATAAAGATAATATTGAGAATCTATTAGCACAGAATATTGCTCTTTTTTTATTCGATGATTTTCAGACTTTAGGTGGAGAATCTCCGGGACCAACAGCTATTCACTTAATGGATTTAAATGGTATATATGTTCCTCTCTCTTTTATTCTTTTTTTATTAGCTGATGCTATTAGATTTGCAAGAGAAGATGTTAGCCGAATAAGAGACGTGGCTAGTGTTAGAATTAATGTTTCCCCAATTCTTTTTCCTACTGCGGCAGACCAACGAAAATGGGAGAAAGAAAATGAAGCTACTCCAATAGAGGCTTGGAACGAACAGAGGTATCAAGCACAAAAAAGTACAACTATTCGAGCGCATTTCTTAAAGAATTTTCAACAAATTATAACTAACTTTTTAACAATATAAAGGTGCTATTATAGAATAGCCCTTTATTTTTTTTTGACTTTTTTATATAATTGATGTATAATAAATATAGAAAAAAATGATAGGAGAATACTATGGATATTAGTCATACACTATCCTCTTTTAAAACTGATGAAGAGTATTACTCTATATTAGAAGATAAGATAATTTCTAAAGTAGATTGGGAAGAAAAAGATACTGAGGAAAAAGAATATTGTTATGTTGATTTTGGTATTTGGACTCTTTTCTTTAAAGATAGTTGGTTAGTTTCTTTGGTAGACCAACGTATAGTTGAAAAAACCGCACAGCCGCCTTTTGATATTATCTATACCGTTGAAACAAAGGATGAAGGTCTTATGTCCTTTTATGATTACGGGGAAGCCTTTACTTGTGCGGCAATAGAAGAATATTATAGTGATGTTAATCCTACCTATACGGCAAAAGCATATGTGAAAAAAGTAAAAGAAAAAAGAACAAAACCTTTTATTTCATTTGGGGTAACAATTGAAGATGCTTTCAAAGAGGTGGCAGAACGTTTCAAGGAATTGCAAGAAATTGTCGAAGGAACCGAAGAAGTAATATCCGAAGCAACCACAACTTTTGAAGATTTAGATTTTGCTTTTGATGATAAACAAGAATTTGAACGAGTATCAAAGTTATTAAAATATTATTGGGTTGAACGAAATAATTTGTCTTTTGGATTTAGTTATATTTATATTAGTTATCCTTGGTAACTTAACTTTCTATATGTATTCATCATTAATAAATTTATTTGATTTTTAATATTATTTTTGATATAATATATATAGAAAATAAGAAAGGAGAGTTATAAAATGAAAATATCTATTCACTCTTATTATAGTTATGCCTTATGTGAACTAGAAGCAGATATTAAGGAACTTGTAAAAGAAGTACAAGAATATTTTGATAGCGATTTTGGACAATCAAGAGGACGTTCTCTTAAAAAAGGAGAGTGGGAACGAGTTGTTATCACCGAAGAAGATATAATAAATTGTCTAAGCGGCAATGATGAATACGACAAAGGCATTTATTATTGTTACACAGACAAAGGCGAACAATATTGGGATGAAACAGCTTTGTTTGCTGAAATCTCAGGTTGTATTTACGAGTATTGTAGTGATAAAGAAGAAGTTATTGAGTGGGGTGACCTTGTAAGTAGACGAGTTTTTGTCCAAGATAACCTCGTACATGAGGATTTTTAAAGGGGAGGTTTTAACTATGAAATCAAGACGTAAGATGCGTAAAAAGGCACAGCACGTTATTAATAAGAATATTCGGCTTCTTAATAAAGGCATTGAAAATGATGACTTGTGGCGCGGACGCTTTATTATGCGTCAGATAGATGCTAGATGGTCACCTTTCGATGATGGTTCCGGTGGTCAGCTTTTTGCTACTATTATGATGGTAGATAAAAGAACTGGACAGACAAAGAAGGTCTGGTTAGATAACTATGATTCTCCTTGGAATTACTTCTCAGCTATAAACGATTTTATTGTAAAAGATTGCGCTGTGTGGGAAAAGGAAGGACGAGATTTCTTATATAACGATAATACTGATTACACTAAAGTTGCGTGGGAGTTTAATGGGGTATAATTTATCTAAGATTAAAGATGATTTAGAGAAAAAGGTTTTTTTGTATGATTTTATGCTTCCACAAAATTTAGCAATAGCTGGGGTGTGTAATCTTTATAGCAGTACATACAAAGAAGAAACAGAGGAAGTAATATGTGAAGCGTTTAAGCCTTTATTTAGTACGGAAATTGGAAATCAAGGGCTTACGCTTCATAATGGCGCAAGTAAGGTTGTAATTGTGCCAGAGGATAAAAGAGTAGATTACGTTATTAAACTTCCTTGCGATGGTTTTTATATGGATGCCGCCCATTGGTTAGACCGCTGTCAATCAATTTTACGCAGGGAAAAGGATGATGAGGTCTTTCAAGAAATTTTTGAACTTGCCGCAAAAAATTATATTTCACAAGTACCAGAAGATTGGTTTTTAGACTATAATCTTAGCGATATAAATAGCGACTATACTAGTGATTGGATTTCTTCTAACACAGAGTTGAGAAAAAATCACTATTATTTAAAGTATAATAAAGTGCCGCTCGGCGCTGAGAATTATTGTGACGTGGAATATAAGGTTTATCAAAAGATGAAAGAAAAAAAGATAGATTGCTTTTTTGCTCGTATAGATAAAATAGATATAGGTGAACAGGCTTTATATATTCAAGAGCGGGCGAAAGCGCTTTCTGATTTTGATGAAAGTTTAGAAGAACTTTATCCAGACGTTAAAGTTCATAATTGGTCTAAAAAAGCAGCGGAACGGGCAGAAAAGAACGGTATTATAATTCGCGCTGTTTGGTTAGAACTAGCGGCAAAAACCTATGGGAGAAGAAAGGTTAAGAGGTTACTAAGATTCTTTTTTTCTCCTAGAAAAAAGGATAAACGTCTATCTGAAATAATTAGCCAAGATATTCACGACGGTAATTATGGATTTAGAATAGATGGAACTCCTTGTTTTATTGATTATTCGGGTTACTATGGATAGAAAGGAGGAATTATGAATACTTTATCTAAATTGTTGGAAGAGTATGAAAAGAGCTATGGACGAGAAGTCTTTGCGGCTTTTGTTTGGGGCAGTCAACTTACTGGATTAAATGACGCTAATAGTGACCTTGACTGTATTTTTTATGTTTTTCCACGTAAAGAAGAGGTTTATGATGTACATGGCGTAAAATCAAAAGAAGTCGAAGTTCTTGGAGATACTGTTATTGTTAAAGATATGAGGGAGTTCTTCAAAGAAAATGGCGATTTACGTCATTATATGTGTTGTTATAGTTACCTATTTAGAGAAGAAGAATATAGCTACTTCCATCGTGATTATGAAGTATATATGGAAGATTATTGTGAAAAAGTTTTGTATGAAAGTAGTTATGGAGAAGAAAATGTGCTACTTCAAGAGGTTATGGGCAGAGTAACTGCTTTTAATTGGGACAAGATTAATGGAAATGGGCATTATAGAGCGTATCATTGCTTTTATATGGCTGGCGTTTTACAATCTTTTTTAAAGGGTTATCCTTTATATAATAGTGTTTTCTATGATGATATTGTGGAAAATGATTGCGCGCCGTATGGAATGTCCAAGAAAGAACTTCTTGCTGTAAAGAATGGAAGCAAAGAATTTACGCAAGAACAAAGGCAGTTGATTGAGGGAGATTTTAAAGAATTAAAGAAACTTGCGCGACCATTCCTTCTCTTTTTTAGTGGTAGAGCGTCAAGAGAAGAAGATTATAGTGCTTCCCATAAGAAGGGAAACTATATCCTTAATCTGGTCTTTGAAGATATATTTAAGTAATAATATTTGAATATATTTGAAAAAAGTATTATAATAATATTATAATAAAAGAAAGGGGAATTGAATGAAGTATTTTAAGAGAACTTTTATAGCGCTCGCGGCGGTATTAATAAGTATTTTAACTTTTACTGCCTGTAATTCAGATTTAAAATCAAAATCAAATGAACAAAGTATGGCAGAAGTAACAACAGCAGTAGTAACAACCGTAGCTCCAACTACCGCTGCTTCTACTACAGTTGCGCCGACCACAGTAAAAACCACTCAACCAACAACAAAAGCTATAAGGGCAGAAGCCGTTGGAAGTGAGAAGACTGAGGATAATGAAGACGCAGAAGATGGGAGTCACAGCTATATTAGTTCTAATGTTGATAATGGCACTGTGGATGCCGGTAATGATTATAATAGCAGCGAAGTAAATTATAATGCCCAGTATTCTCCTGATAAGTTTCAAAATTCAGGAGTGATTAGCTGGGGTGGCTATGATTGGACTTATTACAGCGAGTTAATTTTACCTGGTGATGGTTTAAATATTCCCGGCAGACATACTACAGAAGATGGGTATGTTTGTGATGGTGATGGTTATGTTGTGCTTGCCGCCGATTTGAGTCTGCTACCAAGATATAGCGTTGTTGACACACCTTTTGGACGAGAAGGAAAAGTATATGATACTGGCTGTGCTTACGGAGTTTTAGACGTGTACGTGGGGTGGTAATGTGGTACATACACTTAATCGCGCTTGGTTTAAAATAGTATTAAAAATGCTGGATAATCAAAGAGAATTAAAAGGCATTTTAATTGTACTTTCAGATGATGAAAAAATGAGAAAAGAAGAAGAGATTATGTGTACCAAAGAGATTATAGATTTCTTTAGTACAAAGATGACCGGGAGTGGTTTAACTCTTGTTAGTAAGCTCTTATTTTGCTCACCCAACGATTTTCCAAAAGATTTAAAAATGCCTATTAATAAAATAAAATCAAATTGGGAAGAAAAAGAACTCAATTTTTATTTACTTTCACACGATATACATAATCCTATGACTATTAATTATATAGAACATAATATAACTAAAATATGATGATGGAGGTCATTATGAACGATTTATTTAGAACTTTATCCCGCACCAGTGATATGCCTGTAAAGCGTTGTGAGCGTTGCGGCAATATTGCTGATAATACCTTTTATGTAAAGAAAGGTACTAAAGCCCACGAAAGAATTAGCCACGACTTGTGTGATTCTTGCGCGAATTGGTTGTGTAATTTTATCGCTTTCTTTGTAACGATAGAAGACGACAAACTTGAAGAGATTGAGGATATTGTATCCTATGATAATCCTGTCTACGAAGCCTTTGTTGAGGAATTAATGGAAAAAGAGCAAAAGGCGGTAGTAAAAACTCCTGAAAAGCCCGTGCAGAAAAGCGGCATTAAAAGTATTCCTAATGAGGTAATTGAAGCTGCTGATGCTTTCTTTGGAGCTTTGGCTGAGGGTGCTGCTTCTACTAAGGGCAAAGACAATGGTAAGAGCCAAAATGAAAAAGAGGACGAAAATTCAATTAAGCCAGTTATTATTCCTATTGGGGATTTCCTCAAAAAGAATATTGGTGAAAAGAAAATCGTTCCTAAGCAGGAAGTGCAGGAGGCACCAATCGTAACTCGAATTAAAAAGTTAATTGCGGATTGCAAAGATGATGACTTCGATACGGCACTTAAAAAGGTTACTTCTTTTGTAGGCGGATTGACTATGGAAGAGATGAAAGAGTTCAAGAAGCACGAGCGCGAATTGGAGAAATATTTCCTTGGTGAGTAAGACACTTTTAGAAAGGAGTAGCTGTAATGGCTACTCTTTTTTTTGACTTTTTATATATTTTTTAGTATAATATATATAGAATAATAGGGGAGGAATTGATAATAGATAAAAGTAAATACCGAGTTTATGCAGTTTGCGGCGACGGTAAGTTATACCGATTAGCAACACCGCCTAATGGTTGGACTTTAGAAGGCATTAAGAAATTAAAAGCAGAAGTTCTCGAAGAAAAGATTGGAAAAGTCCTATTTGGAGTAAGAGAAAACTGTATTAAAGAGAAAGAGATATATCCCATTCGTTCAAAAGATGTTACTAGTATTTGCTATGTGGAGGAAAAGTAATTGGATATTAAGAAAAGTCATTATTTAACAGACGAAGAATTAGCAAAATTATTGAGAGATAGATTTATTCTAAATTTGATTGAGGAAAATTATCCTAGTATTTTTGAACGAGCAGACTCTACGAAAAGATTACTCAAAGCGGCAGAAGAAAAAATAAAGCCCATTCCGTTATGTGGTGGCAACTATTGGGTGCAGAAAAAAGATAACGAAACATACTATAATAATTTAAAACTTGCCGCGATGATTTGGGGCTATTATGAGAGTTTCCAGAATCATTGGTGCAGTAATTATTCTGACGGCTTTGTTAGTGATGTACAACTATCAAGAGAGCAATATTCTGATTTAACTTGGGAAGAATATCTAAAGTTTTTATGCGACGTCGCGCGAAATGAGCAGATAAAAGTTAGGGGAAATTGGAAAAGTAATACAAGTGATAAAGTGTTGACTTTTCTGGTTGAACCTGGAGATACGGTAGAGAAACTTCAAAATTTATTTAAAGAGTTTTCAGACGACGTGTAACTAGATTGGAAGTGGAAAGTTGGTTGTAGATGTAAAAGATTTTTTTAAAAATAAACACGACTTTATACAAAATAGTGTTTTAATAATGAATAATAATGATGAAAATACAATAATTATATTTGGCGCAGAATGGTCATCATCTCTCGATAGTACCATTTCTTATTATGGAGATAATTTAAATAAAATAGAACTTGTTAAAAAAGAACTTACTGATTACTATTATCATAACCCAAAATTACATTACTACGTTGTTTATTATAATAACAGTACCCCAGAAGAACAAGGTCTAATTGATGAAATATATAATTTTTTAGTAAACGCTGGGGCAGATGTAATATTATTAGAAGAAATAGAATGGGTGTGGGTTCCAGATTGATAGGAGATAGTTAAATGGAAAGAGAAATAAAAGATATGAGAGTAACAGATTTCTTTTCTGGGGAAGAATCGGTACTAATAGATTTAAGCATATCAGTAGTTTGCAGAGAAACTGCGATGCAACTTTTTTGGGCTAAGCCTGGAAAACTCGATAAAACCTTTTCGGCTGGTCCTGATACAATGCTAGAATTTTTTGTAGATAGTATTAGAAGTTATTATAGAGAGCACCCAGAGGCTCATTATTATGTAACTATGAATAGCGAAATAAATATGACAAATGCAAATGCCATTTATGACACATTAATAGAGCTTGACGCGGATGTAATGATAAAAGAAGAATTTTGGCTTAGATAAAAGGAGAGGAATATAGTGTTATGTACAACTTATGGCTATATTAATTTAGCTAAGAATATTTATGATTTAAAGGCTTTTCGTAAGAGTAATGATAAAGCTATTAAAATTATTAATGCCATAAACAGTATTTCAGGTTGTGATACTGTTTTTGAGTATACAACCGATAAGCGAGTTGTTTTAGGTTTTGGTTTTACAGATAGTAATTTAGAAAATGTTAAAGAAATGTATGAAACTTTTGTACAAGAATTAAGGACTTATTTTCCTAACCTTGAAGTTACTATTAAAATAGAAACAATAGCAGATGAAAAGTGGAAGAGCTGGTTTGGGTTTGATAAAAGAGTTTTAGATTGTATTAATGAGGACTAAAAAGGAAGATGGCTGATATTTATGGAGAATAAAGTGCTCTTAAATTGTTTTTGCTTATCTGATGAAACAAACCATTCTTGTGTTTTAGACTATTACATTTTTTCTCCTAATTGCCATGGTGGCTGGATTAATACAATGGATAATTTAATAACTATTCTTGAAGAGTGGTGTTTTGGAGAGTGGAAAGAAAGACAGATTTATATAAAAATAACAGAAGATAAAGATGAAAAAGATATACGGTTTACAATGCGTGTATATGACCATTTACTAAAATGTGGGATAGATGTTTTATTATGGGAAGGTGAATTAAGTAGAGCCTAAAGAAAAGAAAGAAATAAGATTAATTCTAATGGTACAGCAAATTAACGATAATATGATTTATTCAGTTGATTTTTCTGCTCATTATATTAATATGTTATGTTGGGCTAATAATTTTATGCCATCGTCTTCTCGTCATAAAACTGCGGTATTAGGAGAAATAGCGACTGCGGCAATATCACTTCCTCAATACACCTTTATTATCGTGACAAGAAAGGATAGCCCAAAAGAAGAAATAGATTTTATAAATGAAGTTTATAATATGTTAATAAACCACGGGAATGATGTGTTATTTGAGGTGAATTAATGGAAGAAAATAAAATTACTCTTATATCTAAACCCGACTTCATAAAAAAAGTTGGAAAGGAGTTAGGTAAATATATAGTACAAGTTGATGGCACTCTCACAGAAGAATACTATTTTATTCACGTCATGCCCTTAATTGGTTATCCTTTTGATACAAAAGTTTATATTGCTAAAGACCGCCAAGTATGTTTAAATCAATTTAAAGAATATGCGCGTACTCATTTTGACTTACAATATCGTATTGTAAATATATCTAATACTAATACAGACTTTCAGAATGAAATTTATAATTGGTTAGTTAATAGAGGTTTTGATGTAATTTTAACAGATGAACGTATTGTAGAAAAAATAGTCGTTGATTCACCATTTGATTGGGAGGAAATATGAATGAGTATACTCTTATAATAACACCAACTGTAAGTCTTCACTCACCGATTTATGAATACAATATTGAAGTTTATTATGAGATAGGTCAAAGAAGTACCTTTAGACATAAAGCTTTATATGATTTTATAAAAGATGTAAAAGATAATATACAACTTGCAGAAAAATTTCGATATATAATAGAATGGAAAGATTCTTACGGAAAGGGAAGCACCAATGAAGAATTAGGTCGTGCGGCAGAGACAATATATGATTTTTTAGAAACACGCGGTTATGATGTGATGTATGAATATGAATAAAAGGAGGAATAATGACACGGAATAAAATATTAAATGGCGCGATACCAGCATTATTAATCCACTGTTCAATAGGAACAGTATATTGCTGGTCTACTTTTAAAGACCAAATCGCGCAGTATGTTAATCTTTCTCCCTTTGCAGTCGGCTGGGCTTTCTCAATAGCAATTTTCTTTTTGGGAATGTCAGCGGCTTTTGGAGGACGATATGTTGAGAGAGATATTCATAAATCTTCTCTCGTTGCCGCAATATGTTTTAGCGGCGGTATGATAGGAACTGGTTTATCAATCCTATTATTAAAAGGTATTCCAGCACTTATAGGAATTTACTTATCCTATGGCGTGCTAATGGGAATAGGACTAGGAATAGGTTATCTTTCACCAGTTAAAACATTAATGCTATGGTTTAAAGATAATAAAGGTTTAGCAACTGGTATTTCTATTGCCGGTTTTGGCTTAGCCAAAGCTATAGCTACACCTATTATGACCTGGCTACTCGCGCAGTTTGGAATTTGGGCGATGTTCTTGATTTTAGGTGGTTTTTATTTTATTATAATGATGACTGGTCATTTCTTATTAGAGAAACCGATTGATTGGGTTGAAAGTAAAGAAATACCAAAGTTTTCTTTGGGTATGTTTAAGAATAGGTACTTTAGAAGAATTTGGCTTATCTTCTTTATTAATATCCATTGTGGTTTAATGTTGATAAGTTATGAAACACAAATTATCAATATCTATCTAACTGGACTGGCTGCGGCGACAGCTATAATCCCAATGATTACTGCTTTATTTAATGCTGGCGGCAGAATCGGTTACTCAACCTTGTCTGACCATTGTAAAACAAGAAAGATAATTTATCAAATTATCTTTATTAGCTGTATCTTTATGCTGATTTCTACACTTATATTTAGAAGTTCAGCCATACTACCATTTATAATTGTTCTTTTACTTTTGGTTGTTAATGCTGGCTATGGTGGTGGTTTTAGTACACTACCAGCTTTATTAACAGAGTATTTTGGACTTTCAAAAGTAAGTGAAATCCACGGACTGGCGCTTAGTGCTTGGGCTATTGCTGGATTAACTGGTAATAATACTACTGCAATTATATTACAAAATGGACTTAATTATGAAGTTGTATTTTGTGTTGCTTTAGTATTATATAGTGTGGCTTTAATAGTAAGTTCTTGGAGGAATCATATCTATGGAATCGGTGAAGTTGTCTTTCCCCACGAATATAAGCGAGGATACAGAAGAGATGCAGGAATCTTTCCGTAATGAATTATTAGAGAAAGTTCTTGAAGAAAATGGAGGAACTTTAATGGAAGACGATTGGGCTTAGTATGTTTATTATATTAATTTTGTTATTGTTTATTAATGGATTGTTAGATATTTAAAGAAACTGGTTATCTTACTAAAAAGATAACCTTTTCTTTTTGACTTTTTTATATATTTTTGATATAATAATTATAGAAAAGTTAAGAAAGGAAAATAAATATGGAATATGAAAAGGACTTTTTAGAAAAGTTCGATAACGGTCATACCTTTTCCGAAGAAGAAATAGAAAATATGTTCTATGATTTAGAAGAGTATGAAGAAAACAGCTATGACAAAGGGCGCTGGACGATGCCAATGACAACTATCTTTAAAGTTGGTGACAGGTTCTTCTGTGTTGAGTGGGAGGCTGGTCTAACAGAATATCAAGAAAACTCCTACGAAGACCAGCCTTATGAAGTATTCCCAAGGCAAGAACAAATAGTCGTAACTCGATGGTACACAAAGAATGGTGTATTAATAGATTAAGGAGGCTAAAATGCTAGTTAGTGCGGCGGTTAAATTTCAATTCCGTGATGGTACGGAATTAATGGTTTGTGGTGCTCGTCACCCATACTGTTATGAACTTTTTGAGGATATTAAACGACTTTCGCCAGATATAAAGAACAAGGAAGTAACCGCGACGGTGGACGGTTTTATTGATGATTGGAACATCTTTTACGACCGACATAAGGCTTTTGAAAAAGCCCAAGAGTGGCATCAATTAAGCACTACAACTCTCGTTGCAAAGTGTGATGGTCTTGAAAACGAGTTATATAGTGAAGATTTATATTAAGAAAGGAGTCATTTAAAATTTAATTAAAAAGCAAATCATACCATCATTTAAACTAAAACTAAATAAAAAGGAGAAATTAATAAGATGGAGAAATTGATTAAGCGAGTTATTGTTATTGGAGTTATTGTGATTGCCGCAATTGTCCTTCTGTTCAACTGTTTTACGATTGTAAGCCCCGGTCATACCGGCGTCGTAGTCACAATGGGCAGCGTACAGGAAGGTGTTCTCTCAGAGGGTATCCACTTTAAGGCGCCTTTTGTACAGTCAGTAGAAGATATTGATAATCGTATTCAGAAGTTAGAAGTTAATACCGAAGCATTCTCAAAAGACCTTCAAAGTGTCAGTACGGTATTGGCAATTAACTATCGAGTAGACAGCGCAAAGAGTTATAGCATCTTCAAGAACATTGGCGCGGACTATGAAAATGTGCTTGTTGTGCCCGCAGTAAATGAAGTACTAAAGGCTATTGTATCGGAATATACTGCTGAGCAGAGCGTGACTAATCGTACTTTGATTTCTGAGGGACTTGTTACTGGACTTAAT
Organism: uncultured Erysipelotrichaceae bacterium; assembly: GCA_902774655.1. Lineage (GTDB taxonomy): Bacteria > Bacillota_I > Bacilli_A > RFN20 > CAG-826 > Fiminaster. The sequence continues at coordinate 18,347 of CACYJD010000002.1, forward strand.
GAAAAGCTAAATGAGATTGGTCTATATATTACTGATGTTAATATTGTTGATTTTGACTTCTCAGATGCTTTCATTAATGCGATTGAAGAGAAGCAGGTTGCTCAGCAACAGCTCTTAAAGGCTGAAACCGAAAAGCAAACCGCCATTACAAATGCGCAGGCTGCGGCAGAATCAGTTAAGATTAAGGCACAAGGCGATGCCGAAGCAAATAAACTTTTGAACGATTCATTGACAGATAAGGTAATTAAGAATAAAGAAATTGAGAAGTGGAATGGTCAGTTGCCAAAGGTTTCCACGGACGGCGGCACTATCGTAGATATTGGTGATATTGATTCAAAGTAAGCGATAATATATTAAAGTAAGGAGTTAGTCATCTAACTCCTTATTTATTTATTTGAAATTTTTATTTGATTTTATATGTTTTTTTTGATATAATATATATAGAAAATAAAGGAGAATATGATATGAGTGAAGAAATAGTATGTACTGGTACTTTTAATAAAGTTACTATATCAAGAAGAATTAGTTTACAATATGCCACAAAAGCTATTAATAGTTATCTATGTGAGCATTATTTAACTCACCCTTTAATTTTTGCTCCACACCCACAAGTTAATGAAAGCTATGTACGAGATTTATTCGCTGGACGCCTGTATGAAGAACAAAAAGGTTGGTTGGTTTATAATAGCTACTATGAAGAAGAAAGGCTTGTTGATGTGATTAAAAAATTTATGAAAGAAGAAATGCGTCGATACCCACGAAAAGTTGAATTTATCGAAGGTGACGGAGAATTTAGTAACTGGGACGTACAGAATGAAAGGGTAGGCGAGGGATTTGCTTTTTAATTTTAATGTCAATGTTTATTTAAGTCTTGATGTAAAGATAGACGATAAGTTTTTGGAATTTTATCGTAGTTATTGTAAGGATATGTACGATTCGGCTATGCGAAATTCAAATATAAATGATGGGTATATGAGTATCGCTTGGAAAGAAATTGCTAAGCCTTATAAAGAGATAGAATCGCTTTCAAAGGGAGAAATTGAAAAAATTCTTGCAGATAAAGATAATTGGACAACTGAATCCGAGTGCGTAATGGAAGCGGCAAGAGAATATGCCGCTAGAGAGTATCGAGATTTACTCGATAAGTATAGCTATGATTGGGAGCCAGAATTTATAGTTAAGAAGGAGGAATAAAATTGTTTGGCGGCAGTATTACCGAAGAAAGAAAGAATAAGGCGCTTAATAACCTTCTTCTTGATAAAGATTTAAGCCAAGATGATAGATATATACTTAATGATGTTGGTACGGTTATTCAACGTTATGTTTTGGACACTAGAATAAAAGAGTACTGGTGGAATGAGATATGCGGCAATGCTGTACCAGTACAAGATATAGCTATTATAAAAGAGATAAAAGGGCGTTATTTTTGTTTTTATTATTACGATAGCACATGCGGCGCGATGTATCCAACTTCAATATATGAAGTTTATCGTAATGAAGAAAAGGATATTAATGATTTTAATTGTTGGTATCCAAGAGTTAAAGGAGTTAATGATGGGACTTGATTTAAGAATAAATAAAATAGCTCAAACGACAGATGGAGAGAAAAGTGTGGTAAAATATAGAGAAAAACACCCTCACTGTCGTTATTGTGTTTATGGAAGAGAAAGCTCGGTTTATGGTGATATTTCTTGCATCGCGCGCCGCAAATCATATATTTTTAATAGAGCAAGATATTGCGATTTATATGAGGTAGATACGGAAATGTAATAGAGGTGTTTATGGTAGAAAGTTTATATTATGATGATAAAAACTTCGAAGCTATAGATGGAAATATGGTCTTGGTGCATTTAGCTGGAGAAAAACTAGGCGGTGGTTATAAGGCAGAGGAAAAGCAATATATAGAACAAATACAAAAACAACTTAGGGATTCTCGTATAATATCTTATCACTTTAAGCAAGACAAAAAACGTTGTGGGCACTGTAATAAGTTACTTCATCGAGGTGATTTACAATATTTTTGTCCAAATTGTGGTAGTTATAATACAATAGAACAACCACCTTTTAAATTAAAACTTCTTCAATATATGGAGCGTACAACCGCGGAGGAAATTTTAGCAGAGGCTTCCATTGGTGCCATTAATCCCGCTCCTTTTTTAAGAGGTTTAGACTTAATAGAAACAATAAGTACGGATAGAAGAAGATACTTTGAAAAGATTGTCAGAATTCGTGTAAAAACAAATGAACCATATCAATACTCTTGTGGTGCCTGTGGTTTTAAAATTAATTCTGATAAAGAAGAGATAGTAGAGCCAATCTTTTGTCCAAATTGTGGAATACCTTTTAGAAGAACACGGTGTATTATTCAACAAGAAGATGGAAGAGAAACAACAACTTTTAGACCGCCACCTTTATCTTTTTATTTATAAGATAAACGAGTTATTTCCTTAAAAAGCAATATAACATATTGACTTTTTATATTTTTTCTGCTATAATATATATAGAAAAGTTAAGAAAGCAATAAATAAAAAGTCAATGTTGAAAGGAGAAGATAATACATATGTTTACTGTTGTTTATGCAAAAGATAATATCACCTATGTAATTGATACTGAGGAGTTCGCAAAGGGCGGTAATAACCTTTACTTGCTTTTTCAGGGACATTACTACGACCCTCGCAATAAGTTTAACAGCATTGAGGCTGGTAGAAAGTGCCTTCCCACTCCCGTAATTGACCGTGCGGCTTTCCATAAGAACGCTGCTGAAAAGGCTCTTGAAAAGATGCGTCATAATTATGATGGAGTGCCTATGTCCGGTATTGCTACTGCGCCTGCTGGTGGAGAAAGCAGTGGTCTTGGTGGCAAGTTGGAAGAGCTTTTCTTTAAGACTGTAGCGGAGGCTTCTACTGAGTCTATCTTTAAGGAAGTTTACCCCGTAGTTCGCAAGAAACTCATTGACGAGTTTGGTTTTCTTCCTCAGCGCCACGAAGTCGTTACTCCCAATGCAATTAATAAGATTACTGGTGTAACCCACGAGAAGTTTGATGATGTACTCACTCTTGTTTCTGCTGCGATTCCTGTTTTCTTGGCAGGACCCGCTGGTACAGGTAAGAACGTACTTGCACAGCAAGTAGCTGCTGGTTTAGGTTTAAACTTCTATTTTACCAACGCTGTAACTCAGGAGTATAAGTTGACTGGTTTTATCGACGCTAACGGTCATTACCACGAAACCGCCTTCTATAAGGCTTTTAAAGATGGCGGCTTGTTCTTCCTCGACGAGATGGACGGTTCTATCCCTGAAGTTCTTATTATCTTGAATGCGGCAATCGCAAACGGTTACTTCGACTTTCCTACTGGTCAGGTTACTGCGCACGAGGATTTCCGAGTAATTGCTGCGGGTAACACTTACGGTACTGGTGCTGATATTGAGTATACTGGTCGTTATCAGCTTGACGCCGCTTCTCTCGACCGTTATGCCCTGATGGAGATTGACTATTCTCCTAAGATTGAGGAAGCTGTCGCAAACGGTAACAACGAGTTGATTACCTTTATCCACGATTTCCGTAAGGCAGTACAAAAGGCGCATATCCACCACCTCGCAACCTATCGTGCGATTGAGCGTATTGCTAAGCTCGAAGGTACTATGGATATTAAGACCGTTCTTAATATCTCTCTCTTGAAGGGCTTGTCTACTGATGACCGTAACATCATCGCAAACGATATGGAGTATAAGAGCAATAAATATTATAAGGCTCTAAAGGCTTGTATTTAAGGAGGTTTTAAAATGGGAGATTATAGCGAAATAGCAAAGAAGAAGTTGTTATTTGAACACTTTTCTGGTGTACGTAATCTTGTCCAAACTCTTGGAAAACGCACGCAAAATAATAGTGCTATGTCTAATGAGCATGCTTCTGGAAAAAGAGATACTAGCTGGACTGGAACTCAAAGTCTTGAAGAAGCGTTTAACCTCCTTGAAAAGGGTTGGGAGGACCCGATTAAAGATATTGACCGCGGCGTTGTAAAGAACAATAATGATTTAAAGGTAAGTGCGGGCGGCATGAAAACTGGCATTGTTGGTTTTGCTCCTTGTGTTCCTAATGCTATTCTTGGTCTGCCTAATTCTATGATGACTCGTGACCAAGTAATGAGAAAGAACCGTGTTCTTACTATTGGTTATGCTAATAATAGTTGTTGCGGTACAGATGCTAAAGATTTTGTAAAGGGTGGAATTGCAATTTGTTCTATAATCAATCGTCTTGAACTTTCTGGTATTCGAGTTGCGGTTAAAACATTCCTCTATTCAGCAACTCAAAGTAAAGAAAATGTATTCTGCACAGTTGATGTTAAGAATTGGCGAGAACCGCTTGATTTGAAGCGAGTTACTTTTCCTCTTTGTAATGCCTCTTGGGAGCGCAGAGTTGGATTTAAGTATCTTGAAACTCTTCCTAATTTAACTGACCGCGGTTATAGTTTTGGCTATGGTACAGATATAATGAAAACATTGAACCACGATGAACTTCATCAGTATGTAGTAGAGAACAAAATTCTCGATGAAAATAGCGTTTACATTACCCTTGAGGATTGTATGCAAAATGACTTCAACATTGAGAAGATTATGAAGGAATTCGGCTTGGATAAGTACATATAAAAGAAGCCCTCTTACTGACGAGAGGGCTTTTTAATTTGATTTTTTATATTTTTTTTGATATAATATATATAGAAAAGTTAAGAAAGGAAATGAAATATGGCTCATTTGTTTGCTTATAAAGTAGTATTTTTTAATTGTTGTAGTGGTGAAGAACAATTCGGTACTGCTTTTGGTATGGTCGCCGCGGGAGCAGATACTTTAGCGGCTGCTGTCGCAGAAGTTGAAAAGAATTGGGGCGTAGACGAAGTATTTGAGGTTAAGGCTGTAAGAGTCTATGACGCCTGTGGTACTAATGTGGACGCGTCGCCCGAAGATATTGTACAGGCATTTAATGACCTCGGTTGCCCCTATTTTAAAGAAAAAGGAAAGAAGGAGGAGAAAAAGAGTGATTAGTGAGAATACATCTGTAAACGAGTGCTATGATGGCTATAATGCTAATCTAAAAAGTGCGGATAGAATCTCTTTTAGAGATGGCACAAAAACTGTAATCGTTCCTTTTAAGGAGATTTGTGCTTACTACAAACAAGACAGTAAGATAATGCGTGGTTATTACTACGATATTGTATTGATTGTCGGAAGTAGAAAAGTAAGAGTAAACTTCCTTTCAAAAACTAAGCGTAATCAAGCTTTCGATACATTAACTAAAAGGTTAGGAGCGTGGATAAAATATGGCTAATTTCTATATTGGTGACCTCCACTTCGGGCACAAGAATTGTCTTGCTTTTGATAATCGTCCTTTTGATACGATTGAAGACCACGATAATGGTTTAATTAAGGCTTGGAATGATAAAGTAGGAATTGATGACCACGTTTATATTCTTGGCGATGTAAGTTGGTACGGCGCGCAGCATACAATCGAACTTCTTAACCAACTTAATGGAAAGAAACATCTAATTGTGGGAAACCACGATAAAAAACTTTTGCGTAATGCTGATTTTAGGAAACTTTTTGTAGAAATTGAGAAGAGCGATGTAATTGAGGATAACGGGCGCAAAGTAGTCCTCACTCATTTCCCTATGAGTTCTTATGACTACCAATACCACAGCGGCTATCAACTCTATGCTCATGTCCACGTGAGTTTCCAATGGAATATCCAAATGAGAGTGGATAGAGAAGTGGCGGCGTTGCTTGAAAAGGAAATCCGCAGTTATAATGTTGGCTGTATGGTTCCTTATATGCACTGGGCGCCTTGCACTCTCGATGAAATTATTGAGGGAGGTAGTAAATTCTATGCCAGTAATGAGTTGTTCGAGGGAAAGCCCAAAAGCAATCCTTAGATTTATAGAGCGTTTTCGTATGGCGGCGGGAAATAGTAAGGAAATGGTTAATTGTGTTGATAGACTCTTTACTTGTGGTGCCTGCTATTGGTTCGCAGAAATCCTCTATCACAGATATTGCGCGGGATGTATTTGTTATGACCCAATCGAAGGACATTTTGTTTGGAGATATGATGGGGTTTACTATGATATAACGGGTGTTTATACTAAGAATAGAGATAAAATTCTTCCTCTTGGTTCGATTAGAAATGAAGACCCCGCGCACTATGAGCGTCTTTTAAGGGACTGCCGCAACTTGAATTGGAAGGAAGAGGAGGAACTATCGGATGAATAAAATCCAAAAAAATGTAAAGAAAGAAGAGAACAGCTATCTTCCTTTTGAGAAATTCAATACCTATGGTCAACCAATAATCCACTTTTGCTATGATGTTCCTCCTTATATAATCCGTTATTGGTGGGATGTTGACCGCCAAGATTGGATTGTGAGTCTATGGGCTAGTGATGAAGAGCTCCTTACTATGAACGGCGCCGAATATACTCTCACTTTAGCTCACATAAAATTAAAAGAGAAGATTTGGTGGGATAAATATGGTTTCTTACGAAAAAATGAGCAAGAAAGCTCAGAGGGAATTTAATAGGAGAAAAAGAGGTTGCTGGTATCGTAAACCTACAACCCAAATTGTTCCTAATAAAAAAGCGTACCGCCGCCAAGAGAATAAGAGAGTAGAAAGAGAAGGAAGGGGAGAATATTAATGTTATTTTGGATTATTCTTACAATAGTTATATATCTAATTCTTTTTACAATCCTTTTTCTTTTCTTCTTCTCCTTAGAAAAAGATGTAATTGATTTTTCTACAACGAAAGATAAAATTTTTCTAAGATGTATGAATTGTCGCCAAGAAATAATTGTAGATAGAGAAAGATATGTAACGAGTGATGGAAAGATTTCTGTGATTAAGTGCCCGCTTTGCGGCGGTACAATGACAAATGATGTATTGCTTTGAAACCGTGTAGTGAGAGGAGAAGCGAAAGAAAATGAAGATAGAGATTAGTAAGAAAAAGAATATGGTATCTTTTGAGAAGATAAAAGACGGTGAGGTTTTTCTACTTTCTGGTTCTTATCTAATGAAGATAGCCCCAATAATCGACAAAAATAATAACACCCATAACGCGGTAGCTTTACGTACCGGCGCTACTATGCTTGTAAACCCAACAGTTGAATATGAACTAGTTGCGGCGACTCTTATGATAAACTTCGATAGCCCAACTACTATGATTGCGGTGAGAGAAGGGGCAATTGATTGAATTATATAGTACCCCAAAGAATTAATTGCGCTAGTACCGCGGCTGGTTTTGGGATTTCTTGTCCGAATTGTGATGCAAAGTTTTTTGTAGAAGCAAAAGATTCCAAGATTTCTTTAACAGATAAAACGACGGTCGGCGCGAGATGCCCTTCTTGTAAAAAGAAGATTAAAACCCAAGATTTTATGGAATTAAGAAAGGAAGATATTGATGGTATAAAGTTATTCTATAAGAAACCCGATATAATCTTTGATGCTAAGTTTTGGATTCCTTTTGGTTGGGTAGACGACTATGACTTCTTTATCTACGATAGAAAAATTTGTAGAAAATTAGGAAGCGAACTGGCGCCAGATATTTTCGAGAATATGGAGTTTCCAATATCTGAGTGTGATAAAGTTGTAATATTAAAGAAAGAAGAAAAAGAGGTAGATTGTTAATGCTTATTTTAATTTGTATGATAGCGGGCGTGATTATTTTTGGAATTTTAGCCCATAAAAAAGGAGATACTGAACTTGGGGCTTTAATGGGGTTACTAGTAGGAACTGTTGGGCTTGTATTCACTTTTGTAGCGTCAATAATATTATTTTTTGTTGTTCCTCCAGTAACTACCGTAGAAACACATGAACTTGAACAGCATATGGACACTTCATCTTATGTTTATTATGTAAATGTAGATGATTCAGATTACAGTTTTGCTTACTTTGATGGAAATAAAATTATAAATGTAGACAACGTAAAGAATGTTTCTTTTGATTTTGATGAAAAGAGCAGAAAAGTTAAGGTACAAGAGAAGAAGATGGGCGGAGCTTTAGATGTACTTTTCTTTAATTTCCATCAAACAGAATATGATATAACTATCCCTTCAAAAGAATATATAAGATATGAGTAAAAGAGAGGCTAGCCCTCTCTTTCTTTTTTTAGGATTTGAATGATTTTATATGGACGGGCGCAATTTAATAATGGGAAATTTTCCAGAAATTTCTTTTATAGGATAGAAAATTTTCCAAAAATTTTCCAAAAATTTTCCAGAAATTCTGGGATTAAAATTTTGTAGGAATTATTAGAAAAAAATACTTATTATCAAATTAAGAAATATTATAATAATATTATAATATAATAATATAATAATAATAGAATTGTGCTCCCTCTGTTTTCTTCCTTCCCCGTTGTGCGAAGACGTTTTTGCCGTTGCTCGAAGAGCATAAGGCGACAACGGCGTAGCCATAGGTTGAGCCTTGCGCTTTAGCGCTAGGCGAGACAACAACGTTTTATTATAATCCTATTATAATCCTATTATAATATTATAATATTATAATAATAGGATTCGTGGAAGAGCGTATAATTGGGCTTATAATCTTTCTTATAATATTATTATAATAGGATTCCAATAGGAGCGTATAGAGGGCTGATAATTGGGCGTATAAGTGGGCTTATAATATTATAATATTATAATAATAGGATTCGTAGAGGAGCGTATAAGAAAAACGTATGAGTGGGCTTATACGCTTTATTATAATATTATTATAATAGGATTGTGCTTCGAGCGCAAAGAAAATGTTGTGTTTGCTTACAATAGGCGTATCTAGGTAGATTAGTAGAAGGGTATAGGATTCGAGTCTTTCCTAATTGACGAGTACTCAGAAGAGGAAGTTTAGAGAGAGATTAGTTTAGAAAGAATTAAGGGGGTTTAGTAGGAGTTAAAGGGGTTTAGTAGGGGTTAAAAGTATATGATTTGATAGGGAATTATAGAGTTTAGTATAAGGGGATATAAAGGAGTATAATTTGGTATAGTTTAGTATAATTTGGTATAAAGAGGTATAAAAGAGTAAGAAATAGTATGAAAGGGTATAAAGTCGTATAATTTGGTGCTGCCCCAGCTCTAGCTTTTTTTCAAATTTTTATTATAATATTTTTTTATTATATATTATAATATATTATAATATTATAATAATATAATAATAAGGGTATAAAAAAAAGAGAGGTTAAACCTCTCTTCTTCTATATCCGTTTGACTTTCCTTTTCCGGTAATCTTAATTTCTCCGATTTCTACCGTGTCCATAGCCTTTAGAACGTGAACAATCTTCTGAACGTTAACGTCCGCTGCATTAGCAAATACTGATGCGGGTTGGTATTCATCTGTGAGTACACTTTCGATTGCTTCGATAATCGGCTTATTCTCAAGAGCTTTTTCTCGTGCCTTTTCTCTTTTCTTTTCCTCTGCTTTCTCAATCGTTTCTAACTTACCTGTTGCCCACTCAATCATTTCCTCGTCACATTCTCCGAGAGAAAGTCTTTTAATAACCTCTTTTTCTGTAATTTTTCTTTCCATTTAGTTTTCCTTTCTTTTTTTTATAGATTGAAAGTCCTTTAATTCTTTCTTAACTTTCTATATATATTATAACGTTTTTTCCTTATAATTTCAAATTTTGAAAACGTAGCTCATTTCAGGAGAAAAGCTAAAAAAGGGAGATTAGGGGACACACACGGAGAGTAGCAAGGCAGGAGAGGAAGAAAAGCTCGCTAAGGGAGAGAAAATTTGATGAGTTTAGACGTTGTAAGTCTAAGGTTAGAAAAGTTTAGACTTCGTAAGTCTAAGGTTAAATTGACAAATTAAAAATGTTATGGTATAATATAGATAAAGTAAAAGAAAGGGAAAAAATAAAAATGGAATATTTGATTGTAAAATGTGAAGAATTAAGCGACCAATACGAATGTGATTGTAATAGAATACCGTTAAAAATGGTAGATGATTGCTCTTCTTATGGGTACGGATATGAAGTATATAAACTAAATAAAGACAATATTTTCCAATTGATTAAAGAATATGATAAATGTTTAGAAGAAGGTATTGGCGTTTATAAGTTTGATGAAAATGATAAAATCAAAAAAGTTTATGAAAAACACAGGAATATGACACGCGACGACATATCTAAAGCACAATTAAAAAGATGGAAGCGCCTTTATGGTTTTCAAGGTACGGTCAAAGAAATTTTTGAAAGCATAGAACGCGGTGGCGGTTATGGTGAGCTAATAAACGATGAATGGACAGTTATCGGTGAATATTATGATAACTGCTATTCTTTGGGATGTTAACTCTATTGCTATTATCTTATAAAGATAATAGCATTTTATTTTACTATCTTTAGACTTTGGAAGTCTAAGGAAAAAAAGTATTAAGGGATGTATTCCCTTAATACTTGGCATAAATCTAATAAATCTAAATAACCGCCAAAATCTTCACCATAAGATGATACAGTTACTTCAATAGTATCATTGAGCATGGTATCGAGTTCTCTAAGGTTGGCGCAGGTTTTCTCGATAAGTTCTTTCAACTTTTCATTTTCTCGTGATTGTCGCTCGGCGGCAATAGCACCGGACAGTGTTTGTAATTGTGGACTTGTGCAATGTTTTAATTCATTGATGATTGTTTCTATATTCATATTAATTCCCCTTTCTTTATTTATATTATATCATCATTATAATTAAAAGTCAAATAAATTTTAGACTTACAAAGTCTAAAGTGGTTTTGGAGGAAAAGGTTACATTTCTGTAACCTTTTCTTTTTAGAATAAATCAAAAATATCATTGCGTGTGTTTTCAAAATCTTTAATTGTTCCGAGTTCTCTAAACGGGAAATAAATAATTCCCATTTCAAACTTGTTTTTTGTGCGCTTTATAATTTCGGTCAAAATTTGACTTTCAATTATAGTATCTTCAATGGCTGTATG
>CACYJD010000003.1 GCA_902774655.1 uncultured Erysipelotrichaceae bacterium
TATTAAACATCTAAAAGTAGGTGTTTCTTTAGAATTACCTATTAAACGTGAGGATCGTGTAATTGCGTCAGCTATATTTGTTCCTGGTTCAATGGGGTTATTGCTCGCTAGTGAAGTAATTAAAGATTTACTTAAATAATGCCCATATAATCCACTCAATTTGAGAATAATGCCTACTTGTGGTATTATATTTTTATGTCGAGTAAAGAAACCAAGAATCTTAAAGAGAAAGAAAAACAGGCCATCAAAGATTCTAGAAAAGAGTATTTTAGAAAGATTGATGAGCTTTTTAAGACTGAATATAAGTATTCTTCTCGTTTTGAACGCACTCATTTAATGAGTGATGGTAAAGCATATATCAATGTTGATCTTACTCATGTGGATACACCTTTTTCTATTTATTCATATGACACAAGAATTGATAGTGAAATCTATAGTTATATTGAACAAGAAGCTTGGTATTTAAGAGCAGATATTCCTTTAGTTGTAAACTTCGATGATGGTGGTAGATACACTGACGACATGAAAGAAAAGATCGCTAACGCTGTTGTTAGACACTACACACTTGATTACGAAGATAAAAGACAAGAGATTACTAAAAACTATCTAAGAGCAACAATTATTTTAATTGTAGGCTTATTCTTACTCTCTACATATATTATTTCTACAATCATTCTTGATAAATATGGCGTGAACTATGGCTTTTTAGAAGCCCTTTGTATTGTTTCTTGGGCATTCGTTTGGGAATCCACCAATAGATTCTTCTTTGATGGTGCAGAACGTAGAAGAGATGCATTTAACGCCGGCCAATTAGCGTTAATGGAAGTTACATTCGGTAAACCTGTATTAAGACCTAAAAAAGTAAGTAAGAGAGAATCTCAACGTATTGAAAAAATGAAATAACCATAAATGTAAAGGCGGAGGGTTATCCCCCTTGCATAAAGTTTAGTTTAGTGTGATAATATAAATGGTTTTTTGGATGACCCGTATGGGCCATCTTTTTTTACCACTTATCTACGTAATTCGGCCAAAGCCAAAATTAGTAGAATCAAAAATACAATGATTTCTGTCATTATCACTGGATATGCAAGGAAAGGATAACCCATGAACAAGTGTGCCCATAGTCCCGCCTTTCTAGGCAAAATATGCCTATACTTATAAATACCGATAGAATTTAAAAAACACGACAACGAATTTTATTACGAATTGTAAGAATTCTGAATATATAAAGAGTTTAGTTAATTATTAAAAAATTTTTACGTGTAGTTTAATGCTTTAAAAATAAAAAAGCTCCAACAATTGTTAGAGACAAATTTTGAAATGGTGGCCCAGGCCGGGGATGATCCGGCGACACACGGATTTTCAGTCCGTTGCTCTACCAGCTGAGCTACCGGGCCATGCGATGGCGGACCGTACGAGATTCGAACTCGTGATCTCTTCCGTGACAGGGAAGCATGCAAGGCCACTACACCAACGGTCCAACGCAAGAAATATTATCTAGGAAACAGTGCTAAATTGCAAGTATTAATTATCACTATTAATGTGAAGAGTTTTATTTATTAATAAAAAGAGGCTCGAGCGAGTCGAACCTCTTGTTATTTTGGCTTATTATCTTGCTACTTGAGAAGTGGATTTAGTGTTAATTGTGTCGTCTTTATGTAGGGCAACATAACTCTCTAAATCACTTATGTGATGTTCTTCACTTTCAATGTCTTTAGAACCTTCAACTAAATCAATATTTAACTTGATATCAATAATCGATAAGGCAGTTAAGTTGACATCTAATCCTTTTAAGGATGTGTCATCATTTGTGGTTCTAACCTTAACAGTAAATCCGGTTAATTGATCGTTATGAACAATAGTGGCTAAGTTAATGTTAAATAAGAAGTAGTGTTGTGATTTGTTATATTGGAAGTCTTTAAGGATTTCTTCATATTTAATTGGATCTGTTGATGAATTTGATTCATTAACTTTATCTTCAATTAATCCCATTAAGAAATCACTTAATCCAAGCATATCATTAAGAGCGATATTTAAGATATTGTCTAATAAATATCCTCCATCACAAACTTCGTTGACACTGTAAGTGTAATAGGTTTTCTTAGTGCCAAAGAAGCCACTCTTGTTATAAACAACATCTTCTCTATGGAAGTAGAATCTACCATCTTCATAGTACATAGAAACACTTCTAGAATCTGTTCCATCAAAGTTTTCGTTCTTATTAATGTTAACTAAGACTTTCTTGGTAGGAACATTTGGTAGGTTGACCGCTACTTGGACTTTGCCATGGTCGTTTCTAACTTTAACATCGACAGTTAAATCTAAATCATAGATATGAATGTCAAGTGTGGCAGTGCCAACAAAGTGATAGTAGTTAAACTTAGAAGTATTGATACCTAATTCAAGTAATACTTTGATGTCACTGAAATCCATGTATGACTTAAATGGATCAAGTCTACTTGATTCAAGATTCTTATTGAAATCTTTTAAGTCAAAATGGAATTCAAATGTATTTCCAAATAATTCTAATTCACTGATGGATAAACTATAGAAGTGGGAATCATCATAGATGACTTCTAAATGGATATGCTTATCTTCATAACCAATAATCTTACCATTGATGTCCATGCTGATGAGTGTGTCAGTAACATTAAAGTTTCTAATAGGTTCACATGCTAAGGCTAAACCGTAGTCACCTTTAATGATTTGCATAATAGGAGTGTTACTTAAGCTTTCAAGTAATTCTCCAAATAATTCCATGAAGTGTTCGTCTTTTTCTTCGTAGATTGTCTTACCAAGTTCAACGATATCTTTCATGGTTTGAACTGTTAATTTACCATTTAACTTATCGTTATATGAGAAGATGACTTGATCAGCGTTTCTCATATCTGCTTTTAAGTTATGTCTATAGCTTGTTTGGTCAACAATTGTGACTTCACCATAACCAAAGTTATCTGTGAGGTTAAATTGTAAGCCACCATCAACAGTGACATCTTGAACTTCTTCATCTTGGCTATCTACTAAGCCACCGAATTCGATACGGTAATCTTGAACATCTCTAGTTAATAGACCTTCAAATGTATCAATTAATGTTAAAGCTGGAGCAATTTCAACATATTCTTCTTCAACTGGATTAACTTCAATAAATTCAGTTGGTTCAATTGTTATGTTAGCGTGATAACCTTTAACATCAATATTGTTGATGCTGATAGCTTTAATAACGTCAATTTCATTATCGTTTTTACCAAATTCAGTAGTGAAAACGATATTATCTGCTTCAATTCCAAAGTTAGAAGCGTTGAGTGTAAAGCTTAATGAATTATCCGCAATGTTGATGGTCTTTAAGACTTCCTCAACTTTGCCTACTTTATTTAAGACTTCATTAACTTTTTCTAAGTCAATTTCTGGAGCCTTATTCACTAAATCGTTAATGAAGTCTTCAATAACGTCATTTCCAATTTTATAGGCAGCGTAGTCAAGAATATTACTGATTGTTTCAGTAGTGAATCTAACCTTGAAATCGTTATAGCCAGCGTAGATTGTTTTATCCGCAAAAGAGATATCAAAGTTATGCTTTCTAGCGTGATAATCTTCAGTTAAGGAAGCATCAAGATTAAATTTCATATTATCAAAGTCATATGTAATATAACCTTCACTAGAAATGAAGTCTTCGCTTACTTCTAATTCATTGTCTTGATTTAAATCAAATGAGTATTTTAATGTATTGTTCTTTCTGCCAAAGGTATTGTATGCACTTTTGAAGAGGTTAAATGCTGGCTCAAATGATTGATATTTATTAGCGTTTTCTCCTTCGAGAGGATTTTGCATCGCTAAATCTTCAATAGCGTATCTTTCGATATCGATATTTAAAGAGAAGTACATTGAACTGATATATGTTGTATCGATGATAGCGCCTGTAAAGCGATATTCCTTATCTGATTTAAGTCTAATGACTAAATCATCACTTAGTGGTAGTGAGAATAAATATGAACCATCAGGGGCTTGTTCATATTCCATATTAGCGATTTCACTTTCCATACTTGCGAAATCTAAGTTCTTAACTTCTTCAGGTAAATCAATAGTGATGTTATAGTCTGGAAGCATATCAACAAAGCTAAAGATCTTGTCTGTTTCAAGTTTGAAATAGTTCTCGCCATAGTTAAAGAACACAGTGGAATCATAGTAATTTAAGTTAGCACTTATGGATAAACCTTGATATTTAACATCAAGATGTCCATCGAATTCGATGTTGTTTAATCCATCGATAACACCTTTTGCTTCACTAATAGTGATACTAGCTTCTTGATTAGCTTCAGTAAGAATGTTAATCGCACCAGTAGCTTTGAAACCCTTAAGGTTAATAATTGAGTCTAATAAGATTTCTCTAGGAGTAAGTGGAACATCTGATAAACCGATATTACTTTGGCTTGAATTAGATTGAGGAGCTTTGCAGCAACTTAAAAAGCCAACAGATGCACTTACTGCGAATAATGATGAAGCGATAATTGATTTTTTAAATCCTTTTTTCATTTTGTTTCCTCCTTAGTTATATGAGACATTTTCGTTAATTGCAGGGATGACGTTGTCACCATTGATGACAAACTTTTCAGTTAAATCACCGCTGGTGTTAATCCAGAAACCTTTAAAAACGTCATAGTTTTCTTTAGTGTTCACTTGGATTAGATCAAGTTCACTAGATAGTGTGTAATTCAAGTGAATACTATGGAATCTTGGGTTTTTAGATAAACCAGACATGCTACACATTTGTCTAACATATCTACTAACGGAATAAGTGGTGTCTAAATCAATCTCAACAGTGTAGGTACCATCAGAATTCTTCTTAGCAGTGCTTGTGTTTAAACAAGTCTTGCTACAAAGAAGATAAATTGATGGACGACTGACTAATTTACCCCATGTTTTTTCCATTTGTTCGTTATCTAATACTTCTTTAGCGTCTTCGGACCAGGAAGCAGAATTAGTTTGTGGATTACTACCTGTATAAACGGATGTCGAGTTGTCACCATCAAAGTAATACCTCTTACCTACATTGATAAATCCTGTAGAAAAAGACTCAGCGAAGTAATTACTTCCAACTTTCATTCCGCTAGAGGCAACAGATTGTTCGAAACCTACTGCAATAACAGTGCCTGTTGTGGCTTGGAAGGTTTTTTCATAATTAGAAAACTTTTGATACGCGATACCTACAAGCTCATTAGGCTTAAAGATATTTGTGTAATCATTAGTTGAAGTTGAATTAAAACGCTCGACAAATTTAGCACGATTGTCTTCCCATTTGGTCTCGTCGAAATCACTGTAGTTGACTTCACCTTGGTCAAATACGTTATTTCCTATAAAGATACCAGTGAGAGCACCTGCACCAATAATAAAAGCACCTAGGATAGACATAATAATTGTGTCTTTCTTAGTCCATTTGTTTTTGGCTTGAGGATTTTTAACGTTTTTCTTCATGTTTTCCTTCCTGGCCGAAGCCTCATATATAATAATTACCTATTTAATAAAATTAACTTGAAACATAAAAATAAAATTTCGAGAGTAAACTCTCAAGTTTCTTCCGGTGACTCTCAACCCCTTAAATTTGTAGAATATCGATATAAAGTGCCTTGATTTTGTAAAATTAATTATTAGAATAGATTTTGTATGAAATCCACGAAACAGATTATTGGCGAAAACCTTGCCGAGCTTAGGAAAGATAAAAAATTAACTCAACTAGAGCTAGCTGAGAAGTTTGGATATAGTGATAAATCCATCTCAAAATGGGAAAAAGGTGACAATCTTCCTGATATTGAAACCCTATGTCTTTTATGTGAATTCTATGGTGTTACGCTTGATTATTTGACTCACGAAGGAAATAGAGAAGAAAAAACACGATATCTTGCCCCTAAAATGAAAAAAGAGGAAAGAACCTATCGAATTATCGTAGGTGCTTTAATAGTGTCAGTCATATGGATGATCGCTACTTTCGTATTTGTATATCTTCTTATTTTTAATAATATTAATTATTGGTTAGCATTTGTTTGGGCAGTTCCTGCATCATGCATTCTCGCGTATGCATACGTTAGAAGAACTTTTAGTTCAGAGAAAGCACGATTTATTATTATGTCTCTATTCTGGTGGTCACTGGCTACTTGCTTATTCTTACAACTATCAGAAAGTGGAGTCGAACACTTATCTTATATAAACATGTGGCCAATCTTTATTCTTGTCATTCCTATTCAAGTAGTTATAACGTTTACATATGTTATGAAATTAAAGAAAAAATAGACATATAGTGGCCTCTTTTAACAAATTCTTTTATTTTAAGTGGCCGTTATGATAACTTAATTAATAAGGAGTTAAAACCTATGAAATCAATCGTTATTTATTTCGCTGTTAGTGAAGAAGGGTCAACCTCAAATTTAGCAAGAAAGATTGCTATGGCTACTCACAGTGATATTTTCAAATTAGAACCACTTGAACCTTATAGTGATAATTATGCAGTCACTAATGCACGTGCTAGAGAAGAAAGTGAAAACAACGCTAGACCTGCAATTAAGAATGATATTGTTGATGTCAGTATTTATGATGTTATTTATTTAGGATTCCCTAACTGGTATAGAAGTTATCCAAGAATTATTGCTACATTCTTAGATAATCATAATTTTGATGGAAAGGTTATTAAACCATTCTGCACCAACGAAGAAGGCGGATTCGGAATTGGCGAAGTTCAATTACGTAGTCAAGTACCTAACGCAATTGTCAAAGATGGCTTATCCTGTAACTCTGAAACTGTTGCAGAACTAAGCGATAGAATTATTCTCGAGTGGGCTAATAAAGAATAAAATAGGCCACTTCCTATATGAAATTTGATTAAGCAGGCATCATTGTCTGCTTTTTTATTGCATCCTTATTTAATTAAATAATTTAGTGAATTATAATTATGTTAATGAAACGTGCAGTATTAGACGTAGAAAAGATAATTTCTCAATTAACGCTAGAAGAAAAAGCCAGAATTGTTACTGGCAATTCAACATGGACTACCTATCCAGTTGAAAGATTAGGTGTTACTTCAATATGGCTTAGTGATGGTCCAACAGGAATTAGAAAAGAAGTTGTCTGTGATAAAGCTAATATGAGCGCAGGAAGCTATCCTGCAACTGCATTTCCTACCACAGGAACTTTAGCGAATAGTTTTGATAAAGATTTAATGTATGAAATTGGCGACGCTTTAGGCAAAGAATGTCGCTATTTTGATGTTGATGTATTATTGGCTCCTGGTCTAAACATTAAACGTAATCCACTATGTGGTAGAAACTTCGAATATTTTAGTGAAGATCCATTTTTGAGTGGACTATATGCCTCTAAATATTCTTTAGGAGTTCAAGCGCATGGTGTTGGAGTGACACTTAAACACTACGCTGCTAATAACTTAGAAAAGAATAGAAACTTTGGTACTAGTAACGTTGATGAATATGCTTTAAGAGAAATTTACCTCAAAGGTTTTGAAATGGCTATCAAAGAAGCCAAACCATTATCTGTAATGGCTGCATATAACTGTATTAATGGTGTGCATGCTTCCGATGACCCTTATCTTTTAAATGATATATTGAGAAATGAGTTTGGTTTTAATGGGTATGTTGTCAGCGACTGGGGTGGCACAAACGATAGAATCCTTGGGTTAAAAGCCGGCATGGATTTAGAGATGCCTGGATTTAACGAACAAAACTATAGATTTATTGTTAAAAAAGTCCAAAACGGTGAACTTCCTGTTGATTATTTGGATAATTGTGTAAGACATATATTAAACGTAATTAACCAAATTCAATACGATCACTTAGATGATCCTGAACTACTTAAAAAGAACTATGATGTAGCGTTAAAAGCTGCATGTGAATCCGCTGTTTTACTTAAAAACGATAGAAATTCTTTGCCACTAAGTAAAGATAAAAAATATCTAGTAATTGGTGATTTGTTTGAATTCACAAGGTATCGCGGTGGTGGTTCTAGTAAAGTTACACCTTATACCTTTATAAGCGCAAAGATGATGTTTGATAGAGAACATATCGATTATGTGTACGCTAAAGGGTATGATTATCGAAAAGTTAAACCTAATAAAAAATATATAAAAGAAGCAGTTAAACTCGCCAAAGAATATGACGATATTATTTATTTTGGTGGCTTAACTCATAACGAAGAAACTGAGGGTGCTGATAGAAGAGATCTTAGACTAGGTGAATGCCAAAGAGTTCTTCTTAGTGAACTTGCTAAGTTAAATAAGAAAATAACATTCGTCATGTATGGATGTTCTGTATTTGAAATTCCAGAATACGATATGTATAAATCGATGATTTTAATGGCTTTAGGCGGCGAAGCTTGTGGAGAAGCAACATATAAAGTCTTGTTCGGTGAAGTTAATCCAAGTGGCAAACTTGCGGAAACGTGGGTTAAAAAATATGATGATGTTTTCTATGGACATGAATTTACCAAGCATAACGAAGAGAATTACATTGAATCTATTTATGTTGGTTATAGATACCATGTAGCCGCTAAAACAGATGTTAGATTCCCATTTGGTTATGGTTTAACATATGCTAATTTTGAATACAAAAATCTTGATGTTTCATTAAATAAAGACCATATAGTTGCCTCTTTTGAGTTAACTAATACTTCAAATATTGATTCTAAAAAGGTTACTCAAATCTATATTGGCAAAAAAGACAGCAAGTTTATTAGACCTGTCTATGAACTTAAAGGTATATCCAAAGACTTTATTAAAGCTGGTGCTTCTAAAAAGATTAGTATAGAAATACCTCTAGAATTATTAAAAATTTATTCAGTTAATGAAAAGAGATACTTCTTAGAAGATGGAGAGTACGAAATTTATTTAAACGAGGACGCTAATACAGTCTTACTTGAAAGCTCAATTGTTTTAAAGGGTGAATCTCTAAATCCTAACTATAGTGCTAAAGTCGCGCATTATTATTTAAATAGAAATAACATTAAAGATATAAATATCGATGTATTTAAGGAATTGTATGGTAGAGAACTACCTGAAATTAGTTTTGGCAAAGTAGCAACATTTGACACACCTATTTTTGCATATAAGCGATTCAACGGAAGATTAGTAAAAATATTTATTTCTATCGGCGCAAAGATAATGTTTAGAAAAGAGGAAAACCCATCAATGTTTGTAGAATCTGCTAAGAGTGCAAACCTCCGCATGATTTACGCTTCAAGTGGAATGTCGATTAATAGCGCCGAAGCATTATTGCTCTTTATTAATAATCATCCAATCAAAGCGTTAATAAAATTTATCAAAAAATCGTAATATTTCGAATTTAATCTATCATTTTGATAGTCATACTAAAAAGTGCCGATGTAGTCGCCACTTTTTTTCTAATTTATTTTAAAATCTGTCACTTTATATTTGATAAAATATGTATAACTTAAGGAGAATATTATGTCTGAAAAGAAAAATCGTTTAATCGGTAGAACTTTCTCTGGCAATAAAGTTCCATTGATTACAAAAATTATTTATCCTTGGTCTGGTATTTTTAGAGATGCTTGCTATGCGTTAGTTGGTTCATTCTTATTAACCTATGCAATGTATTCTGGTGTTCTATCTAGTGACGCCGCTGAATACACACAACAATTAGCAGTCATCAATACTGCCATGATCATCGCCCTTATTTGGGATGGTATTAACGACCCAATCATGTCATTGATTGTTGAAAAGTTCCATTTCAAATCTGGTAAATATCGCCCATGGATTCTAATTGGTGCTATCGGTAATGCCATTGCCGTCATGTGCTTATTCTTAATTAGACCTGGAAATGGTTGGGCCTTCGTTGGTGTTATGATTGGATTCTATGTTTTATGGGATACATTCTTCACAATGAACGATATTGGTTATTGGTCAATGTTGCCATCATTAACTAATGATCCTAAAGAAAGAGCCTCAATCACTACAAGTGTTACAGTTGCTACATCTATTGGTGCGTTCTTAATGAACATTCTCGTATTTGTTCTTCCTGGCTTACTTGGAAATAATACACCATTAGCATATGCTGTCATGGCTATTTCAATTTCCATATTATTCCTAGTTTCTCAAGCTCTAATTTTCTTCCTATGTCCAGAGCACGAACGTGATGTTGAACAAGAAGAAAAATCTGCCGATACTAAATTACTCGACTTATTCAAGATTGTTGGTAAAAACAAAGAACTTAGAAGTGTTGTTATCGCTATGTTCTTATACTACATTGGTAGTGGTTTATTGACAGGTATTGGTGTCTATTACTTCCACTTTGCCTATGGTTACCATGGTCAAAGAGGTGGTTTAATCGCTACATTATTAGCTGCAGTTTATGTAATTGCTACAGTTTCTGCTCAATTATTCTATCCATTAATGGTTAAGAAACTTGAGAAGAAGAAAATCGTTACAATTTGTACAGGTATCTTAGTTGTTAGTTACCTTGCATTCTTGTTCTTGGTTTTCCCAATATTTGGTGAAAATCCAATTGCCTATAACCTTAGTTATAATGACGTAACAGCAGGTATGGATGGCAAGGATATTGTTGGAGGTCTAGCCTTAGCCACAGGCGGAACTATGTGGATGATTTATGTAATTGCATTTATCTTCTTCGCTGCTAGTGGTGTCTTCTATCTTGCCCTTATTGTTATGCTCCAAGACGCTATTGACTATAACGAATACAAATATGGTGCTAGACAAGAAGCTGTTGCTAGTGCTTGGAGACCATTAACAGTTAAAGTTAGTAGTGCAGTTCAACAATACGGTATTAGATTCTTAATCTTTGGTGTCACAGGTACAATCGGTGCCGCTAATGCTATTTCCACAATTAATAGTGAAAAAGCTGCTGCTGAAGCAACCGGTGAAGTATGGACCGACGCTGAATATGCTCAAAAATTAATTGATGCCGGTGTCCCAGTTACTGGTCATCCTGGTGAATTAGCGTTATTTGGTGTGTTAGTTGTTGGTATCATCTTAGCATGCTTTATTAGTGCTTGGGCATTATTAAGATTCGCTTATAAGATCGATGATAAGTTCGAAGCAGAAATCGCTAAAGTCTTAAATGAAAGACATGCTGCCGATGCTGCCAAAGCAGAACAAACTACAGCTGCATAATTAATTAATAATTAATAAGTTCGCACGTACGCGTGCGAACTTTTTATTTCTTAGTGCATTGCAGTAATTGATAGTTTAAGATATATCTACTAAGGGGGATAAATAAATGGGATTCGATTGGGTTAGCATTGTATTTCTCGTAATTGTTGTCTTGTTTTTAGTTATCGGTTTATTCCGTGGCTTAATGAAAACAATTATCGATTTATTATCAAATGTTGTATTATTCCTAGTTTCATTGGCTCTTTGTGGTCCTTTAGCAAACCTTATGGTTGGCTGGGGATGGGGAAGTGGCATTAGTGCTAGTTTTGAAGGTATGCTCAGCGGAATGAGTGGAGCAGATACTGTTCTTGATGGTACTAACAATATTTCAATTTTTACTCAAGCATATGAAAGCATCAACATTCCTTCATTCGTCAGTAATCCATTAGCTCAACTCACCAATAATCTTGTTGGTCCAGTTAGCGATATAACACTCGGTGCAGCACTCGCAGGTTTCTTTACAATTATGGTATTTAGAATTATTGCGTTTGTTGCAATGTTTATTATTCTTCTCATCGTTGTACTTATTTTAAAGAAAGTCTTTAAAAAGCTTAGAGACATTAAAATTATTAAAGTCGTTGATGTGTTAGGTGGTGCAGTTGCTGGCGCAGTATTAGGTGCATTTGTTGTTATTCTAATTGCCTTTGTAATCGACTTATCGTTAGCCGCTCCAGGATTTGGCGATTTCTTCAATGATGCGCTTAAATTAACCGATGATTCATATTGGTCCATCGGTAAATGGTTAGTACAATCCAACTTCTTAAAGACTTGGTTCTTAATCTAAGTTGAAGGCAAAATCACTCGTCATCAGGCGAGTGATTTTTTTATTGCCTCAAGTCGTTCTGGATCATAAAAATCACCTAGTTGTTTGTAGATAAAAGCAATAAGAACCAACTCCCAATGAGAAGCGTTATTTGATGCTAATTTAAGCATCGTATCAATGATAGGGGAGAGGCTCCCATCTTCGTTTGCTTCTAGCAAAATATTGGCGGCTTTTATAAGGGTTAAATTTTCGGATAATTCCATCTTTTTGTTCCTCCTACTTTTTCTTACCGGCGAAAACGTCAAAACACGCCAAAAATTTTAAAAACATTCGATTACATCGAATTAATTTTTAATTTGTTATTATGACAATTAATGTCATAATATTTAAATAGATTTATCACTCAATAATAGTGGTTTTTTTTACATTAAAATTAGATACATAAATTAACGAAAATCACTACAAAGAAATTCAATTTTTCTTAATTTTTTCTATATAGCATCTATGAAAAATGGGGAGAATTATGCTAAAAACGGTCAGTTTATATACGAAAAATCCACTGACTACAATATTCAAATATCTAAAAAAATGATAGAAAAATCAAATTACCAATCAACGTATATTACTAGTAATATTCGTACTTTTCCTATATTCAAAAATCTAACTAGGAAAAATATGAATTTTATCTAATTTCAAAAATATTCAAATTTCTAAGATTTATTATAAAACTTACGATTTTTTGACCTTACTTTTTAATATAATTAAATCAAGAAAACCATGAACCCAAACTTAGATGCATCAAAGTATATCGAACTAAATCTCAGGGAATCCGGAAGAGAAAAATGCATCCCTGATAAAGTTTTTACTTTTACCCCAAAAAATTATCACCTTTTCCATTACATTATCAGTGGCAAAGGAACTTATACATATAACGGTGTTACAACCAATCTTAAAGCGGGACAAATCTTTTACATTGCTCCTGGAGAAAAACCTATTTATGGTCCAGATAAATTTGAACCATGGAGTTATATTTGGGTAGGCTTTAGTGGTAGTAACGCTGATGAGTTACTTAGATTAAGTGGAATCTCCCAAAAGAATCCATTCTATAGTGATAAAGAAAGAGAACTAAAATTCTTATTTGATAGCATTGCTCAAAATAAGAATCATGATGGCACTTTTAATTTGATCTCTCTTGGATATTTATATGAAGTGCTCGCCATCATGATTAGAAATAATAAAGACGTTGTCTTAGATGAAAAGATCAGCGCTAAGTTAAATCATATTAACTCTGCTAAAGAATTTATCCTTAATAATTATCAATTTGAGATAACTGTCGAAGATATCGCTAAAAGTGTAGGTGTCTCTCCTAATTATCTAGCTAATATCTTCGCTGAATATGAGAAGTGTTCTCCTAAAAAATATCTTACAAAGATAAGAATGGAACACGCTGCGCTACTTCTAGGTATGAATAAATACAAAATCAAAGAAGTCGCCAAGATGGTTAGTTATTCTAACCAACTTCATTTTGCAGCAAGCTTCAAACTCTATTATGGAATATCAGCATCTGAATACATGAATCAATATAAAAAGGAAGGAAAATAACATCATGAAAGCAAAACGTTTAATCATGCCTTTACTTGGCTTAACAATGCTTACTTTGGCAAGTTGTGGTGAATCAAGACATGAAATTGATACCTATTTTGAATATCATCCAACTGAAACTAGAACAATTGGTGCTAAAACCAATAGTGAAGAACATATCTATAATTCAATCAAGATTTCTCCTGTAAGTGGACTTAGAGACGACTTCGCTATGGGTGTTGATGCTTCAATGGTTAATGAAGTTGAAAAAGCCGGTGGCGTCTACTATAACAATCAAGGTCAAGAACAAGATGTATTTGAAGTCTTAAGAGATAACGGTGTTAACTTCGTAAGACTTAGATTATGGAATGACCCATATCGTAAGGTTGGTAATAAACCTTATGGTGGTGGTAATAACAATTACGCTAACGATTTAATTATGGCGAAACGAATTAAAAAAGCCGGATTAAATCTCATGATTGACTTCCATTATAGTGATTTCTGGGCTGACCCAGATCATCAACAAGTTCCAAAGGCTTGGCAAAATGATGATTACACAAACCCAAATAACACACAAATTCCTGAAAGAGTTAAATCTTTTACAAAAGACACATTAAATGCATTTAGGTCTGAAGGTATTACAGTTGACGCTGTTCAAATTGGTAATGAAATTAATAACGGTATGATTGGATATGCCATCGACTGGAATAACGTCGATACCTCCTATAAATATATGGCTAAAGTCATTCAATCTGGTATTGAAGGTGCTAAAGAAGTAAATAAGAACGTGCGCACGATTATCCATCTCGCTAATGGTGGTAACAAAGCAGAATTCGAAGCCTTCTTTAGAGGTATGGAAGCCAACAAAGTTGATTACGATATCATCGGTGCTTCCTTCTATCCTCAATTATCTGGATCATTAGAAGACTTACAAGCTAACCTCAATAACGTATCTCAAATTACCGGTAAAGCCGTCATGGTTTGTGAAACAAGCTGGGGTTCAACATTAGATTATAACGAATACACCGCTAACCAATTCACCCAAGAAGACGAAGATGTGGGTGGTTACTTAACTGGTGAACAAGGACAAGCCACAGCGATGAGAGATATCATCAATGTCTTAGCCAAGGTTCCTAATAAAAAAGGTTTAGGTATTTTCTACTGGGAACCAGGATGGTTACCAGTTGGTGAAAGTGTTATGTGGGCATCTAACTACGGACAAGCCTATCAAAACACTGGCAGTGAAATGAGCTGGAGTGATTACACTGATGGTAAAGCTACATGGTCTAACCAAGGTTTATTCTCCTTCAGTGGTAAAGCACTAGCTTCCTTACAAGTATTTGGAAAAGTTAGAACTGGTTATAACGCTGTTAAAGAGAAATCAATCGCTGCTAGACATACTTCTCTTGATGTTACTCTTAACGTTGCAGATAACGCTAAAGAAACATTACCAGATACACTTAAATGTGTTACTAACTTAGCAGCTATTAGAGATTTTCCTGCTACCTATAGTGCAGAAGATATCGAAAAAGTAAAAGTTAAAGGTTTACATACAGTTACCGCTACAATTGATGGTCAATATACCGCTCAATTAAACGTTAAATGTATTGAAAACTTCATTATCGATCCTGGATTTGAAAAACAAGGCGAAAGCGACAATATTGTGGATCCATGGAAGATTGGTTCAGTAACTCCTGCTAAAGATAAAGTTGTCAAACTCGACCGTAAAAAAGATGTTAGAAATGGTAAAACTGACCTTAACTGGTACCACGGAAGTGCAGACTTCTCATTTGATGTCTATCAAGAAGTCAAAAATGTCCCAGCAGGTAGCTATGATTTAGCAACCTACATCATGGGTATTGAACCTAGCAAAGCTAAACACACCAAACTTGAAGTTTATGTTGTTGTCAATGGTGTTGAAAGAGTCGTCGATATGAAAGACGTAATCGATGGTTGGGGTGTACCTCAAAACTATCACTTAGCAGCGATTAACGAAATTGAAATCACCGCTACAACAAACATTAAAGTCGGTATTAGAGGCGCAGGCGCTAAAGGCGCATGGGGCCACAATGACGACTGGTCACTTGTCACACACGAATAAGATAAATATTAAAAAGGATAAATATGGCATTCTACGTTAACATTATTCATCGTCCTGAACTTGCCCCAGAATACGCTGAGAAAGTTACTCAACACGGCAAGAAAGGAAACATATCTAGTAAAACTCTAATTGGAGAATCATTAGATATCTTTAAAACACAACAAGCTTTAGCCCATAAATTTGGACTAAAGACTACAATTCAAATGACTTATGCTTCTTTATTTAATGAAGAAGCTATTGAACTTGCTAAACAACATCACAAAGAATTTGGTGATGAAATTGGTCTATCTTTACTTGGTTTACCATGTAAAGAATTTAGAGAAAAATATCAAACCAAAGACTTCTGCTTATGGATGTTTAGTGAAGAAGATAAGATGTCAATCGTTGATGATGTCTTTGGTTTGTTCTATGAAAAATTTGGATTTTATCCAGAATCCACAAGTTGCTATTTCTTAGATGCGTTCTTAATTAATTACATCAAAGAGAAATATCCAAGTGTTAAATGCGCTGTTGCAACTTGTTGGGAAGAAGGGCCAAAAGCATATCATACATGTAATAACTCTTGGTACACCTTCTTTGATGGCGGTCCATGGGCTCCATGGATCCCTTCAAAAGTTAACTCTCATTGTCCTGCAAGTAGTAAGGAAGATGATAGTGGAATCGTCGCTATTCCTCACTTATCTAGAGACTTACTTGCGTGTTATGACGGTAACGGAAGTAACTTTGGTACCCATCCTCAAAACGTTCTTAGAGGTATGGTCTATGAAGATAATGAACTCCCTTATTTATTTAACTTAGTGGATCAATATCGTCATTTAGAGAAATATAACAATGGATTCAGTTACAACATGATGTATGTTGGACCTGGTTGGATGAATAAAGCAGGTCGATGGGAATCATCATATGAATTACTCGTTAAATCATATGAAGATGGCATGGCCTATTATGGAAAACTTAAAAAAGAAGGCAAACTCGTTGATTGCACAATGAGTGAATTTGCCGATATCTATCGTAAAGAACACCCAAGTTATGAAGAACCTGAAAGAGCATTGTGGAAAGATATCCTTTACGGCAGTGAAAAAGAAATCTATTGGCATATCGACCCATATCTAAGAGCCTGCTTAGACTTTAACCAAGGTGGAGCGATGATTGACCTTAGAGCATACGTCGCTAGACTTGACACTAAAGTCGGTATCGGAACAGAAAACATCTATGATGCTTCTTATCCATATCTAATCCAAGCTAACTATAGAGCAGGCTACTTCACTCACTACGCGGGAGCTGGAACCGTTAAGAGTGCAAAACTCATGTATAACGGCGAAGAAGTTGACCTTTGCTTAGAAAGAACAAAAGCAAAATGTGAAGTTCTTCCTAATGGAGACACCAAGATTGTCGTTGATCCAGTAGTCGTGGAATTTAGTGATTTAGATGTCAAACTTCAATCAATCATCACCTTCAAAAAAGGCACTGGTGAAGTCCTCTTTGAAAGAAACATCTTAAATGATTTAGGTGGTAAAGAAGTCACCATTGAAGAGTATTTTGTAGGAGCCTTTGGCACTACAGAATATCAAAAAGATATGACTAAGATTACCCTCGATGTAATCAATAAAGACGCAAGAACTCACGTGGATTTCGCTTATAAGTGCCGTATTTGCAAACTTGATAACGCTCTAGTTGTCCGCGCAACAGTGCCTGATGTAAATACAATTATTGAAGTAAGTGGAGATAATGATTATGG
>CACYJD010000004.1 GCA_902774655.1 uncultured Erysipelotrichaceae bacterium
ATGCACGTTGACGTTTGCATTGATATGCGAGGTTGCTGAAACACCAACAGGCGTTGTCATGATATGGTGCTCAGGGAATTCGCAAGTAGCAAGAAGTCAAAAGCCTGAAAAAATATGATAGGAGGAAAAATCATGGCAAAACTAAAATCCATTCGGGTTCGTTTGCAAGCTTATGATCACAAGATTCTTGATTTAAGTGTCGAAAAGATCATTCAAGCCGCAACAAAAACTGGTGCCGGTGTTGTTGGCCCAATTCCGCTCCCGACGGAAAAACAAGTTTACACAATCTTACGTGCTGTTCATAAGTACAAAGATAGTCGTGAACAATTCGAAATTAGAACACACAAAAGATTAATCGACATTACAAACCCAACAAGGGACACAATCGAAACCTTAAGAAAACTTGATTTACCAAGTGGAGTTGATGTCGATATCAAGTTATAAGGAGGACATCGACAATGAAAGAAATTATTGGTCGTAAGATGGGCATGACAGAAGTCTTCGCTCAAGATGGCACAATGTATGCTGTCACAGTCGTTGAAGTTCTTCCTAACGTTGTAACTCAAGTCAAGACAGTTGAAAAAGACGGTTATGACGCACTTCAAGTCGGATTCGAAGAAAAGAAAGAATCCAAAGTCAACAAAGCTGAAAAAGGACATTTCGAAAAAGCTGGTGTCAAAGCCACTAAAGTCCTTAAAGAAGTTAAAGGTGACGAACTCGCTGGTTACAAAGTTGGCGATTCACTCAAAGCAGATTTATTCAAAGCTGGTGACGTCGTTGATGTAATCGGTGTCTCAAAAGGTAGAGGTTACGCTGGTGTTATCAAACGCTGGGGTCACAAGATCGGTCCTAAAGGTCATGGATCTGGCTACCACAGAGGTCAAGGTTCCTTCGCTAACAACGGTCGTAACAACGCTCGTGTTATCCCAGGAAAGAAGATGAGTGGTCATCACGGTAATCTTAGCAGCACAATCCTCAATCTTAAGGTTGTCGAAACAAATGCTGAAAAGAATTACATCTTAATTAAAGGTTCTGTACCTGGCGCAAAGAAATCCTTAATCAAGATTCGTAGCGCAATCAAGACTCAACTTGGTCATCCTGAAGTTATCAAGGAACTCGTTGAAGTGAAAGGAGAATAATCATGGCAGCAAAAAATATCTCATTACCTGTTTATTCTCAAGCAGGTGAAGAACTCTCAAAAGTTAGCTTAAGCGCCGCAGTATTCGGTGTTGAAGCAAATACCCAAGTCATGAGAGACGCCGTTGTTGTCTATCAAGCCAACATGCGTCAAGACACCGCAAAGACTAAGAAACGCGACGAAGTCAGCGGTGGTGGTAAAAAACCATGGAGACAAAAGGGTACAGGTCGCGCAAGAGCCGGTTCTAGCCGTTCTCCAATCTGGGTTGGTGGTGGAACAGTCTTCGGTCCTACCGGAGTTCAAAACCACAAGATCTCCCAAAATAAGAAAGAACACAAACTCGCTCTTAAATCTGCTTGGTCACTCAAAGCAAAAGATGGCTTAAAAGTTGTTGATAGCTTCAAGTTCGAAGAAATCAAAACCAAGAATGTCGTCAAGATGCTTAGCGATCTCAAAGTCAGTGGTAAAGTTCTCATCGTCATTGCTGAAGCTGATGAAAACTTAATCCTCAGTGCTCAAAATATCGCTAATGTAGTAATCACAAGAGCAGATAACGTCTCAGTTTATGACCTCATGTATTTCGATACAGTAGTCGCTAACAAAGACGCCGTCAAAGCAATCGAGGAGGCATTGAAGTAATATGGCAGCAAAGAAAGCAAAAGCCGAAGTCGTAAAAGACAGCGCAAAATTATCTAAGGCCACAATTCACGATTTCGATATCATCATCGAACCAGTGTTAACTGAAAAATCAATGGCCCTCATGCAAGAACAAAACAAAGTTACTGTCAAGGTAAGCAAAAAAGCAAACCGCGCTGACATCAAGAAAGCATTCGAAAGAGTCTTCCAAGTCAGTGTCGAAGACGTAAACATTGTAAACGTATCAAGTAAAGATACACGCAGAGGTGGACGTTATAACGGTACCATCCCAGGATTCAAGAAAGCTATCGTCACTCTTAAAGATGGTGAAGCTCTCGACTTATTCAAAGAATAATCCTGCCCCGAACAAATTAAAGTTCCAAATATAGGAGGAAAAACATGTCAATTAGAACTTATAGACCGACATCGGCCTCACGTCGTAACATGACTAATCTAACATTTGACGAAATCACCAAATCAACTCCTGAAAAAAGTTTAACAGTAAAACTTACTAAGACAGGCGGACGTAATAACCAAGGCGTTATCACAACACGTCACATCGGTGGTGGTCATAAACGTAGATATAGAATTGTCGACTTCAAGAGAAATAAAGACGGCATTGTCGGTATCGTCAAAGCGGTTGAATATGATCCAAACCGTAACGCAAACATCTTACTCATCGCATATGTTGATGGTGAAAAAAGATACATCCTTGCCCCACAAGGATTAAAAGTTGGAGATAAAGTTCTCTCCGGTGAAGATGTCGATATCAGAGTTGGTAACGCTCTTCCACTAAAGAACATCCCAGAAGGTACATTCATTCACAACGTTGAATTAAGTCCTAAAAAAGGTGGACAAATGTGCCGTGCTGCAGGAACAAGTGCTCAAGTACTTGGTAAAGAAGGCAAATATGTCATCTTAAGACTTGCATCTGGTGAAGTTAGAAAAGTACTTCAAGAATGCCGCGCTACAATCGGTATCGTCGGTAATGAAGACTACACACTTGTCAATAAAGGTAAAGCCGGTAAGACCAGATGGCTCGGTACTAGACCAACAGTTAGAGGTTCCGTTATGAACCCTAACGACCACCCACACGGTGGTGGTGAAGGTAAATCACCAGTTGGTCGTGATGCTCCACGTACCCCATGGGGTAAACGTGCTCTTGGCGTTAAGACAAGAAAACAAAAGAAAGCTTCTACAAAATTAATCGTTCGTAGAAGAAACGGCAAATAATGAAAGGAGATAATTAAATGGCACGTTCAATTAAAAAAGGACCATTCGCAGACGCATATTTACTTAAAAAAGTAGACGCGCTCAATGCTGCTAACAAAAAAGAAGTTATCAAAACATGGTCACGTCGTTCGACTATCTTCCCTTCATTCGTCGAACATACCTTCGCTGTCTATAACGGACGCGAACACATCACCGTCTATGTCACAGAAGATATGGTTGGTCACAAATTAGGCGAATTCGCCCCAACAAGAACCTTCAAAGGACACCACGGTAACAATGCAGAAGATAAGGCTGCTGCAAAGAAGTAAGGAGGTAACTATGGCAGAAGAAAAGAAAACCGCTACTAAAAAAGCTGCTCCAAAAGCTAAAAAAGAAGTAGTCGAAGAAGCTCCTAAGGCTGTAGAAGAAGCTCCTAAAGCTAAAAAAGCCACAAAGAAAGCAGAAAAGAAAGAAGCTCCTAAAGCTGAACCAGTTAAACCAGCTGTTACAGAAGCTCGCGCAACTGCTTATGATGTCAGAGTCACTCCTCGTAAAGCTCGCTTAGTCATCGACTTAGTTAGAGGTAAAAACGTTAACGAAGCTCTCGGCATCCTTGCCAACCTTAACAAGGCCGCAAGCCCAATCGTCGCTAAAGTTATTAAGTCAGCTGCTGCTAACGCAATCAATAACTTCGGAATGGACGAAGAAAGCTTATACGTCGCTACCATCTATGCTAACGACGGATTACGTATGAAACGTTTCCTTCCAAGAGCGAAGGGTAGCGCTTCAGGACTTGTTAAAAGAACAAGCCACATCACCGTTGTGGTGAAATCAAGATAAGGAGGAAAATACAATGGGTCAAAAAGTTAGTCCAATTGGTATGAGAGTTGGAATCAACCGTAACTGGAATTCACGTTGGTTCGCAAACGATCAAGAATATTCAAAATTCCTCCACGAAGATATCAAAGTCAGAAAATATCTTGAGAAGAATTTAAAAGACGCTCTCCTCTCCCACATTGAAATCGAAAGATTCAAAGCCGAAGAAGGTAGAGATGTCGTTGTTAAAATGTTTGTTGCTAGACCAGGTGTCGTTATTGGACAAGATGGTGCAACAATCAACAAACTTAAAAAAGAAGTTAGCAAGATCCTTAAAGGATCAAGCGTCAAACTTGAAGCTATCGAAGTCAAGAATCCTGACCTCGATGCCAACTTAGTTGCTCAAAGCATCGCTAGAGAACTTGAAAACCGTGCTTCATTTAGAACAGTTCAAAAGAAAGCTATTCAACGCGTTCGTAAAGCTGGTGCTAAAGGTATCAAGACTGCTGTCAGTGGTCGTCTTGGTGGTGCAGATATTGCTAGAACCGAAGGTTATAAAGACGGTATCGTCCCACTAACCACCTTAAGAAGTAATATCGACTACGCAACATGCGAAGCTGTCACCGCTTATGGTAGACTCGGCGTTAAAGTCTGGATCTGCTTAGGTGACAAAGTCGCCCAAAAAGAAGATGTTAAGAAAGGGGACAAAGAATAATGTTACAACCTAAAAGAGTAAAATATCGCCGTCCTCATGGCATCAAATATGAAGGTTTATCCAAAGGTGGTAATGAAGTCAGCTTTGGTGAAATGGGTCTACAAGCCGTTACCGGTGCATGGATCACAAACCGTCAAATCGAAGCTGCTCGTATTGTCTTAAGTAGATATTGTAAGAAAGAAGGAAAGGTCTACATTAGAATCTTCCCTCACTTAGCAAAAACTAAAAAACCTGCTGAAGTTCGTATGGGTAGTGGTAAAGGTTCACCAGAACAATGGGTAGCAGTCGTCAAACAAAATAGAGTTATGTTTGAAATGGCTGGTCTCCCAGAAGAAACCATGCGCGAAGCACTCCGCTTAGCAAGTTACAAACTTCCTAACAAGTGCCGCGTCATCAAAAAGGAGGCAAAATAATGAAAGTCGCAGAATTTCGTGAATTAAGTAATGAAGAACTCAACGAGAAGATTTACCTCCTCAAAGAAGAACTCTTCAACTTACGTCGCAAAAAAGCTGTTGGTCAACTCGAACACGGCGAACAAGTTAATAGAGTAAGAAAAGATATCGCACGTGCCTTAATGGTCAAACGTGAAAGAGAATTAGGAATCAAATAAGGAGGAGTAAACGATGGAAAGAAATAGAAGAACCCAATTACAAGGTGTCGTTGTTTCTGACAAGATGGATAAAACTATCGTTGTTGAAGTTGAAACTCACAAGAGACATCCTAAGTACGCAAAGCGCGTTAAATATTCTAATAAGTATTACGCGCACGATGAAAAGAACGAAGCCAAGAAGGGTGATACAGTCACCATCATGGCTACAAGAGCTTTAAGTGCTACAAAAAGATGGAGACTTGTCTCAATCGATAAATTAGCCCTTAAATCAATTAAAGAAGAAGTTGCTTTAGAAGAGGAAGTCCTCGAAGAAGAAGCAACAGAATCTAAAGGAGAATAATAGATATGATTCAAACCGAAACAAATCTAGTTGTCGCTGATAACAGTGGCGCACGCTCCGTTAGAGTATTCCGCTTAAAAGGCGGCTCCCATAGAAAAGTTAGCGGTATCGGTGACATCGTTACCTGTGCCGTTAAAGACGCTATCCCAAATGGCCGTGTTAAAAAGAGTGATATTGTTAAAGGCATCATTGTCCGTACAAAACACCCAATCAATCGTCCAGATGGATCCACAATCGCCTTCGATGATAACGCCATCGTCCTCATCGATAACGATGGTGCTCCAATCGGCACACGTGTCTTTGGACCAGTAGCCCGTGAACTTCGTGAAAAAGGTGAAGGTTACATGAAAATTGTTTCCCTCGCTACCGAAGTTTTATAAGGAGGAACGTTAAATGAAAATACTTAAAGGTGATAAAGTTATCGTCATCGCCGGTAAAGACAAAGGTAAATCAGGTATTGTCCAAAAGACATTCCCTTCCAAAGGCCTTGTAGTCGTTGAAGGCGTTAACGTTCATAAGAAACATAGAAAACCAACTCAACAAACTCCAGAAGGAAGTATTCAAGAGATCTATGTTCCAATCGATGTTAGCAATGTTGCTATCGTTGACCCAAAAACAAAGAAAGCTTCACGCGTCGGTTATTCCGTCGATAAAAGCGGTAAGAAGATCCGTATTAGCAAAGCTAGCGGTTCTAAATTAGACTAAGGAGGTTAAACAAAATGGCAGAAACTAAAAAAGCCGCTGCTACTAAAAAAGCAGCCCCAGCAAAAGAAGTCAAAGTCGAAGAAACTCCAGTAGTCGAAGCTGCCCCAAAAGCTGCTCCTAAGAAAGCTGCTAAGAAGGGTGGAAACAAAGTACGCGTTGAATCTACAAGACTTCTTGACAGATATGAATCTGAAATCAAGAAAGAACTCATGAGCAAATTCGGATATAAATCCGTTATGCAAGTTCCACACTTAGAAAAAATCGTTGTTAACTGTGGTGTTGGTGAAGCAATCACAAACGCAAAAGTCCTTGAAGACGCCGTTAACGAAATTGCAATCATCACAGGACAACACCCTGTAATCACAAAGGCTAAAAAGTCCATCGCTACCTTCAAATTACGTGAAGGACAAGCCATCGGTTGCAAGGTCACCCTTAGAGGTGTGAGAATGTATGAATTCTTAGATAAACTTGTCTCTATCGCTCTTCCACGTGTTCGTGACTTCCGTGGTATTAACAAAAATGCCTTCGATGGTCATGGTAACTACACACTTGGCGTTAAAGAACAACTTATCTTCCCAGAAATCGAATACGATAAGGTTAGCAAAATCCGTGGAATGGATATCGTAATCGTTACAACTGCTAAGAGTGATGAAGAAGCTTATGCTTTACTCGACATGCTTGGCATGCCATTCCAAAAATAATAGGAGGAGGAAACAATGGCTAAAACTAGTATGAAGGTCAAATGTGCAAGACCTAAAAAATTCAAAGTTCGTGAATATACTCGTTGTGAACGCTGCGGTCGTCCTCACTCCGTATATTCAAAATTCAAATTATGCCGTGTCTGTTTAAGAGAATTAGCCTACAAAGGTGAAATTCCAGGCATGAAGAAATCAAGTTGGTAATAAGGAGGAAAGAAAATTATGATGACAGATCCAATAGCAGATATGCTCACCAGAATTCGCAACGCGAATGCTCTTCGTTACGCAACTGTTTCTATGCCAAGTAGCAAAATGAAAGTCCAAATCGCCAAGATTCTTCTCGACGAAGGCTTCATTAGCGACTTCAAAGTTGAAGGCGATGTTAAAAAAGAACTCACCCTCAACCTCAAATACGGTTCTAACGGTCAAAGAGTTATCTCTGGCTTAAAGAAAATCTCAAAACCTGGTCTCCGTGTTACAGTTAACTGTGACAAGCTTCCAAAAGTCTACGGTGGACTTGGTATTGCAATCATTTCAACAAGTAAAGGAGTCGTTAGCGACAAAACCGCTCGCGCCTTAGGCGTCGGTGGTGAAGTACTCGCTTTCGTATGGTAATTAACTATGTCTAGAATTGGTTTAAAAGTTATTCACGTTCCAGCAGGTGTTACCGTTACTGAAAGTGACAAAGTCCTTTCTGTTAAAGGCCCTAAAGGCGAACTCAGTGTTCAAGTTCCTGAACACATCACAGTCAAAATCGAAGGAACAGATATTCACTGTTCTAGAGATAATGAACTCAAACACACCAAACAACTTCATGGTACCACACGCGCTAATTTAGCAAATGCCATCGAAGGTGTCAGCAATGGTTACAAGAAAGAACTCGTAATCGTTGGTATCGGTTATCGTGCTAACATGAAGGGCGAAAACATCGTCATGCACGTTGGTTATTCTCACGAAATCGAAATTAAACCTGTTGCAGGTAGTAAAATCAGCTGCCCAAGTGCTACAGAAATTACCGTCGAAGGTATTTCTAAACAAGCCGTTGGACAAACCGCTGCCTTAATCCGCGCTACAAGAGAACCAGAACCATACAATGGTAAAGGTGTCATGTATAAGGGTGAACACATCATCCGCAAAGAAGGCAAACGTGCTGGTAAATAATTAGGAGGTAAGCTAAGTTATGATTAATAAAGAATCAAGAAATGCTGTCCGCGAACGTAAACACGCTCGTGTAAGAGCTAAAATTCATGGCACTGCTAGTTGCCCACGCTTAGTGGTCTTCCGTAGCAACAAAAACATTGAAGCTCAAGTCATCGATGATGATAAGAGAGTCACTCTCGCTTATGCTTCTAGCGTTTCCCTCAAACTTGAAAACGGTAGCAACGTTGCTGCTGCAGAAAAAGTTGGTGAAGCAATCGCTAATGAATGCAAAGCTAAAAAGATTAAAAAGGTCGTCTTCGATCGTGGTGGATATATCTACCATGGCCGTGTTGCCGCTTTAGCAGATGCAGCACGTAAAGGCGGACTAGAATTCTAAGGAGAAGGTTATGGTTGAAGAAAAAGAAGTAAAAGCAGTCGAAGCTAGTGAAGCTCCTGCAAAAGAACAAGAATCTGCTCCTAGAAGCGAAAAAAGAGATCCACGTGCTCGCGGTCCTAGAAAAGATGGCGAAAAACGTGGTGATCGTAAAGGACCACGCCGTCCACGCGAAGAAGTCAAAGAATACGAAGAAACAGTCGTTGACATCAACCGTATTTCTAAAACCGTTAAAGGTGGTAGAAGAGCTCGTTTCTCCGCATTAATCGTTATCGGTAATAGAAAAGGTAAATTTGGTTACGGCACTGGTAAGGCTGCTGAAGTCCCAGATGCAATCAAAAAAGCCCTTGAAGCTGCTAAACGTAATACATACCAAATTCACATTGTTAAAGGTGGAACAATTCCTCATGAAATCATTGGTGAATATGGTGCATGTAAAGTCTTCTTAAAACCAGCTCCTGAAGGTACAGGAATCGTCGCTGGTGGTCCAGTTCGTGCTATCCTTGAACTCGCAGGTATCCGTAACGTTACCTCCAAAGTCTATGGTAGCCGTGCTCCAATCAACATCATCCGTGCAACACAAAACGGATTAAGTAACTTAAAGTCCTATGCTCAAGTTCAAGCTTTAAGAGCAAAGGCAACCGAAGAAAAGTAATGGAGGTAATCTAACTTATGAAACTTAATGAAATTCGTAACGTAGAAGGCTCAGTTACTTCTAAATACCGCAAAGGTAGAGGCCTTGGTAGTGGTAACGGTAAGAATGCCGGTACCGGTAACAAAGGTCAAAACTCCCGTAGTGGTGGCGGTGTCCGTCTCGGATTCGAAGGTGGACAAAACCCATTATTCAGACGTCTTCCAAAATTCGGCTTCAAAAACGGTGGCCGTAAGGAATATGCAATTGTTAACATCTCAAGTCTTAATGTCTTTGAAGATGGAACAAAAGTCACATCTGCATTATTAATCGAAAAAGGACTTGTCAAACGCGAACTCGATGGTGTTAAAATTTTAGGTAATGGTGAATTAACCAAAAAATTAACTGTCGTCGCTAACAAGTTCTCCAAGAGTGCTGAAAAAGCAATCGTCGACGCAGGTGGTGTAGTAGAGGTTTGCTAATTATGAAAAAAATCGCCTCAATCTTTAAAAACAAAGAAATCGTCAATCGTATTTTCTTTACGATTATG
Source organism: uncultured Erysipelotrichaceae bacterium (assembly GCA_902774655.1). Classification (GTDB taxonomy): domain Bacteria; phylum Bacillota_I; class Bacilli_A; order RFN20; family CAG-826; genus Fiminaster. The sequence continues at coordinate 9,586 of CACYJD010000004.1, forward strand.
ATCTTATTTGTAATTCGTATTGGTGCGGCGATTACTGTTCCTGGCGTCACACCAAGTTCAAATTTATCTGACGCCATAAACAACGCAAATGCAGTGGGACTTATGAACCTACTTGGCGGTGGAGCACTTCAAAACTTCTCCATCTTCGCCTTAGGTGTGTCCCCCTACATTACTGCCCAAATTATCATTCAATTATTACAAAAAGATGTCTTACCAGCTTTAACTGAATTATCTAAACAAGGTCAATACGGTCGTAAAAAGACTGAAATGGCCACTAGATACCTAACACTTATGTTAGGGGCAGTTCAAGGTTATGGTATTATCAAGACCATGGAAAATAGTGATTATATCACTATGAACATGGAAGGTAACTTCTGGACATATGCATATGTCATTGTTGTCCTCTTAGCAGGCACAATGTTATGTATGTGGCTTGGTGACCAAATCACCGAAAAAGGTCTTGGTAATGGTATTTCCATGATTATCTTTGCTGGTATTATCCGTAGCTTACCAATCCAAATCTCAGGTGCATGGAACATGTGGATTGGTCAAAACTACAAAGAAATGCCTGAACTAGTTAAAGGCGCATTCCAATTTGCCCTTTATGTCCTCGCATTCCTCCTCATTCTTGCCTTTGTTACATTTATTGAACTCGCTAAGAGAAAAATACCTGTCCAACACAGTGGTAAGAGTGGTGGTCAAACTCAAGCAATGAGTAAGGCTAGCTTCCTTCCTATTAAAGTTAATAGCGCTGGAGTTATCCCTGTAATCTTTGCAAGTAGCTTAATGATGGTTCCTAGTATCGTTGCTTCATTTATCTCTAGTGACGCTGCTGGAGCAGAATGGTTAAACATCTTTAGTTACGCTAAGATGACTAAGATGGGAGAAAACTTCTCCTTCCCATGGGGACTTATCATCTATATTGCCTTAATTATCATGTTTAGTTTCTTCTATAGCTCAATTCAAATCGCACCTGACCAACTAGCTGAAAACTTTAGAAAGAACGGTAGTTACATTCCAGGTATTAGACCAGGTAATGAAACTGAACGTTACGTTAGAAAGATTGTTAATAGAGTTACATGCATCGGCGCTATCGCTCTTGCATTCATCGCTGCTTTACCAGTCGTTCTCACTCTTTCTGGAATCTTCGGTGAAAATAGCACCCTAGCTATTGGCGGTACTGGATTAATTATCGCTGTTGGTGTCTCAATCGAAGTTAATAATCAAATTGATGGCTTATTAGCAGGTAAGACCTTCGACGAAGTTCAAGCCTCAGCCGGAAGGGAATAATCAATATGAAAAATATTATCTTAATGGGCCCTCCTGGAGCAGGAAAAGGCACTCAAGCAAAATTATTAATTTCCAAATTCAATCTACCACATATTTCCACAGGAGATATGTTTAGAGAAGCAATCAAAAACAAGACTCCTCTTGGTGTTATCGCTTCTCAATACATCAATGATGGCCATCTAGTTCCTGATGATGTCACCATTGGATTAGTTAAAGAAAGACTTTCTCAAGAAGACTGCGCTAACGGATACATCCTTGATGGATTCCCACGCACCATTCCTCAAGCAGAAGCTCTTACCGCTTTAACTAAAGAAATCGGTAGAGAAATCGACTTCGTTATCAATATCGACACTCCTAAAGAGATGCTCGTTGAGCGTATCGGTGGACGTAGAGTCTGTAAAGTTTGTGGTGCACCATTCCACATCGTTACCCGTAAACCTAAAGTTGATGGTGTCTGCGATGTTTGTGGTGGTGAACTCATTCAAAGAAAAGATGATAACGAAGAAGCACTCAACACTCGTTTAGAGATCTATACAAAAGATACTAAACCAATCCTTGATTACTATGAATCTCTTGGTTTACTCAAATCTTTTGATGGCACTATCGGTGCTGAGAATCTATTAAAAGAAATAAGTAAGCTCTTGGAGGCCAAGTAAAAGTGATCATCATTAAATCTCCTCGCGAAGTAGAATTAATGAAAAAAGCCGGACATGTTGTCGGAGAAGTATTCAATGCTCTTGAAGGTAACATTCATCCAGGCATGAGCACTCTTGATGTGGCTAACATCGCCGAAAAAGTAATTAGAGATGCTGGAGCTTATCCAACATTCCTCGGTTATGGCGGCTTTAGTGGAGCAGTCTGCGTCAGTGTTAATGATGAAGTTGTTCACGGAATCCCTTCTAGTCATAGAATCCTCCGTGAAGGCGACATTGTTAGCGTTGATGTCGGTGCGACACTTGACGGTTATATCGGTGATGCTTGTAGAACTTATTTAGTCGGTATATGTAGTGAAAAGGCTAAGAGATTAGTTGAAGTAACTGAAGCAAGTTTCTGGGAGGGCGTTAGTCACGTCCGACCAGGGGCCAGGCTTGGCGATGTATCTCACGCGATTCAAGTTTATTGCGAATCTCGTGGATATTCGATCATTAGAGACTATACCGGTCATGGTGTCGGATCTCACCTCCACGAAGATCCATATATTCCTAACTATGGTCAAGCCGGAACAGGACCAGTACTTAAGGAAGGAATGTGTCTCGCTATCGAACCCATGGTAGCGGAAGGACACTTTGCAGTCAGAGTCAATAAAGACGGTTGGACTGCAAGAATGAAAGATGGCAAACTCAGTTGCCACTACGAAAACTCAATTGTTGTAACTAAGGATGGATATGAAGTCCTTACTATGGCACCTAAGGAGGATAAATAATGGCAAAAGATGGCGTCATCGAGGTGGAAGCGACAGTCGTAGAGACTCTTCCAAACGCAATGTTTAGAGTCAAATTAGCTAACGACCACATAATTCTCGCCCACGTTTCTGGTAAAATCCGTATGCATTACATTCGCATCTTACCAGGCGATAGAGTTATGGTCGAAATGTCACCTTATGATTTAACACGTGGGCGTATCACATTTAGATACAAAAATTAATTTCGACAAAAGTAGGAGGAAATTATTATGAAAGTACGTCCCTCAGTCAAACCTATGTGCGATAAGTGTAGAGTTATCAAAAGACATGGTAAACTCATGGTTATTTGTGAAAACCCTAAACACAAACAACGCCAAGGTTAATTATTAGGAGGAATCTCGATTATGGCACGTATTGTTGGTGTAGATATACCAAATGAAAAACGTGTAGTTGTCTCCCTTACCTATATTTATGGTATTGGACCTACAACTGCTAAAAAGATCTGTAAAGAAGCAAAAGTTGATGAAGATATTCGTGTTAAAAACTTAAGCGAAGAACAACTTAACGCTATCAGAAATCAAATCGCTCATCTTAAAGTTGAAGGTGACTTACGTAGAGAAGTTGCTTTAAACATTAAAAGATTAAGTGAAATCGGATGCTATAGAGGCATTCGTCATAGAAAAGGTTTACCAGTCAACGGACAAAGAACAAGAACTAATGCCCGTACAAGAAAAGGTAAACGTAAAACAATTGCCAATAAGAAAGTGGCAAGCCAAGGTTAATGAAAGGAGCTAGTAGATAATGGCAACCAAAACAACCGCTCGTAAGAAAAAAATTAAAAGAGCATATACTAAAGGTACTGCACATATTCACAGCACCTTCAATAACACAATTGTTACCATCAGTGATGAACAAGGTAACGTTATCGCATGGTCTAGCGCTGGCGCATTAGGCTTCAAAGGTGCAAAGAAATCCACACCATTTGCTGCCCAATTAGCTGGTGAAGCTGCTGCAAAAGTAGCAGTTGATCAAGGACTCAAACAAGTTGACGTTGATGTCAAGGGTCCAGGTCCAGGTAGAGAAGGCGCAATCAGAGCACTCGGTGCAGCTGGTTTACAAGTATTATCAATTACTGATAGCACACCAGTTCCACATAACGGATGCCGTCCACCAAAAAGACCACGTGGATAATTAAGGAGGATGCAATAATATGGCTAATCTTGCAAAACCATTCCAACGCACATCATTCACAGTTGCAAGCGTTGATGAAAAAGAGAACTATGGTAAGTTCGTCATCGAACCACTCGAAAGAGGTTATGGCATTACCATCGGTAACTCCCTTCGTAGAGTTCTTCTTGCCAGCCTTCCAGGCGCAAGCGTCTACGCAATCGAAGTTGAAGGTGCACGTCACGAATTTAGCGCCCTTAGCGGTGTTGAAGAAGACGTCACAGCCATCGTTTTAAATCTCAAAGACTTAGTTCTTAAGATTGATGATGACTCCAACGAAGTTAAGAAATTAACAATTAACGCAACTGGACCATGTGTTATTAAAGCTGGCGATATCGCTTTACCAGCACTTGTATCCGTAATTAATCCAGAACTCGAAATCGCTCACCTCACAGAAGGTGGTTCACTCAACATGACCATGTATGCTAGAAATGGTAGAGGTTATGTTACAAGTGAAGCAAACAAACTTGATAGAAAAACACAACGTGAAAGAGGTGCTTCTATCGTTGGCTTAATCGCTACTGATAGTAACTACTCCCCAGTCACACGTGTTAGCTATGAAGTTGAACCTACCCGTGTTGGACACGATTCTAAGTTCGATAAATTAACACTCGAAATTTGGACAAATGGTTCAATTAAACCACAAAGCGCTTTAGCACTTGCTGCTCAAATGCTCGTGACTAACTTAACTCCATTTGTTGAACTCGAAAAGACAGTTGAAGAACTCAACATGATTAAAGAAGAAGTTCCTGTCGTTGAAAATAAACTCAACAACACACCAATTGAAGAACTCGATTTAAGTGCCCGTTCTTATAACTGCTTAAAACGTGCAGCAATCACTACTGTTAGTGAGCTCACACAAAAGACCGAAGAAGAAATGATGAAAGTCAAAAACCTCGGTAAAAAATCACTTAGAGAAATTAAGGAAAAACTCGCAGAAAGTGGATTATCTTTCCGCGATTACCTTCCGGAATAAAGGAGAAAATAAATGGCCGCACAAGGACGTAAAAATGTTCATGGTAAAGCTGGTGTTCGCTTCAAAGCCGGTTATACAAAATCAAAACATGAAAACAAATTAAGAACTTTAGCTACCGATTTAATTATCCATGAAAGAGTAACAGTCACTTCTGGAATGGTAAAAGAACTTAAATCCTTAACTGATCACTTAATTACACTTGCTAAACGTGGAGATCTTCACGCAATTAGACAAGCTGCTGCAGTTGTTCGCAATGTCAAAGCTAGCGAAGACACAAGCGCTTTAGATAAATTATTTAAAGAACTTGGAAAACGCTACGAAAGCCGTAACGGTGGTTACACAAGAGCCCTCAAGGCTGGAAACCGTAAAGGTGACAATGCACAAGTCTGCATCGTTGAATTAGTTAAATAATTAATTCTTGAAGCATTAATAGAGACTCGAAAGGGTCTCTTTTTACTTTTATTTAAAATAAAAGAGTGTATAATAATCGCCGTTATGAATAATAAAATTAGAAAACTTACTGGCGTATCAATCCTTATTGCATTAGTAGTGATACTACAATTCCTATCAAATTACATTACTTTCGGTCCTGTTAATATAACCCTCGCTTTAATTCCAATTGTTTTAGCGGGAATTATTTATGGACCAGTTGAAGGATTCATTGTTGGCGCGGTTTTAGGAGCGATTGTATTAGTTAGTCCTTCCACAGGTGTATTCTTATCTTATAAACCAGTTACAACAGTTTTCCTTTGTTTGCTTAAGACAGGATTAGCTGGACTCGCTGCAGGATTCATTTTTAAGCCATTTAAGGGACGAAACGAGTTAGTTGGGTCAATATTAGCATCCATAGCAGTTCCTATCATTAATACCGGTTTATTTTCACTTATAACGATATTTGTGTTTAGAGAAGGTGTCTTCGGAGTCACAGATCTAAATGGAGAATTCTTAAGTTACTTCTTCTTAACTGTTATAGGAATTAACTTCTTAATTGAATTCGCTGTTAATAGTGCATTATCTCCTGCAATCTATAAGATTTCTAAAATAGTTAACTCTAGATTTGCGGAAAGAGAATAACGTTGGTGGTCTACTTGACCATCTTTTTTCTAATTAAAGGCCATATAGTCCACTCTTTGAGACATTTGTCCCATATTTTTTAGAAGTATTGAAGTGAAGTTATCAATAGGTAATACTTTAAGCATAGAAATTCGCGATATTTCTTACTTAGTAATTGCTTAAAATTAATTTAAGCACTATTATTTTTGCGGGTGGAAAAAAATATGAAAACTAAATTATTAAAATTAATTACTCTTATGTCCTGCACTGCTGCATTAGTTAGTTGTGGTGGAGAACCAGATTATCCAGTTGTCAAAACTGAAGTTGATTATACTGAAACAAGTCTCGATTTTGTCGGCACTCCTAAGTCTAATAGAATTTTAATGGATTATAGCGATTCGTATTTTAAAACTAAAGCTAATGTAGAGGTCATGCCTTTAGAATTTGCCCGTATATCATTAGGCCTTGCTTTAATTTCACATCCATCAACAAGTTCAATTACCACTGTAACACCAAACCACGTAAAATATTTCTTCCAAGGAATGGGTTATGAAAATGTAATTGCTAATTCTACATTTAATGTATCAGGTGGAGATGAAGATAGCGTTGGCTTATGCTTCGGTTATAAAAAGATTGGTGACTATAATACCGTTGCTGTTGGAATCAAAGGATTCATGTATAAAGAAGAATGGGCAGGCAACTTTAAAGTCGGCACTAGTGAGGAATGCGTAGATCATTTAGGCTTCTATAACGCCGCAAAAAAGGCTGAATCTGAAATCAGAAATTATATTCAATC
>CACYJD010000005.1 GCA_902774655.1 uncultured Erysipelotrichaceae bacterium
TAAATCTAAAGGTCTTTTCGTGCTTCCATTTTGCGATTTTATCGCGATAAATATATGTCAATATAATGCCAGCAACTAGGATAATAATTGGGAGAAAATGCCAAATAGAAAAGTACTTAAAGTCACCTTTTTCACCATATCCGAAGAAACCCTCTTTAAAAAACTCACTCCACATGCTTGGCATAGCTATCTCCTTTTGTATTAGTTCACATTATATTTATATAAGATTAAAAAATCTATCACATAAAATAAAAACACACACTATATCGTGCGTGTTTTACAAATCGCTCATGTCTCCAATTGTCCGTACACATACAGGTGTTTAAGTCCAATTGTCGATACACATACTCCTTCGACTAAAATCGCATTGCGCTGTTGTTTTTGTCGATTTTTATATAAACCTATTTTTGCTTAAAAGAAATAACCTGTTTTATTGTAAAAGAAAATGGGGGAAAATATGTAAAAGAAACCCGGGAAAAATATTGACCAACAACAGATGTTTATATATAATCATTTTGAGGCGATATTATGGCATACTTGAAAAGATACATAGAAGAACAAATCAAAGAAGCATTAGAAACATCTGGCGCTATAGTTGTAGCAGGACCAAAGTTTTGTGGGAAGACGACAACTTGTGAACTTTTTGCTAAAAGCAAATATACATTAGACACATTGTCGAAAATAAGGATGGTTGAAGCAAATCCTGAAGCGATATTAATAGGTGATAACCCACGTCTCATTGATGAATGGCAAAATGTTCCTGACTTATGGAATTGTGTTAGAAGCGAAATTGACCATCGAGATAACAAGTTTGGACAATTCATTTTTACAGGTAGCTCTACTCCTGCTGAAAAAGACAATATTTATCATTCTGGCTCTGGGAGAATAGTGACTATTAAAATGAGACCTATGAGTTTGTATGAATCAAATGACTCAAAAGGGCTTGTTTCTCTTAAAGAATTATTTAATGAAAAAAAAGAATTATTTGTCATCAATGATTCATATACTTTGTTAGATACAGCGTTTTTTATTTGCCGTGGTGGATGGCCTCTTTCAATAAACACTGATAGAGAAAAAGCTTTGAAAATAACTAAGAATTATTGTTCGACTTTGTTTGAGTTTGAAAACTCTAAAAATCAAAAATTCCGCAATAAAAAACCAGAATTGTTCAAAATGATTCTTAGAAGTTATGCAAGAAATATATCCACTGAGGCAAGAAAATCTGCCTTAATTGATGATATCAATAGACATGATGATAGAAAACTTGATGAAGAAACATTTGATCAATACGTCGAAGCTTTGAACGACCTCTACATTGTTAAAGATATTGAAGCATGGAATCCAAATTTCCGAAGTAAAACAGTTATAATTACATCACCAACAAGACATTTTATCGATACATCAGTTGCTGCATATTCGCTGAACATGTCTCCGAATGATTTATTAAATGACCCAAAGACCTTCGGCTTTATGTTTGAAGATTTTGTCGTTAAAGAATTATCTATTTATATTGCCAATTATGGTGGTGAGATTAGACACTTTAGAGATGGGAATGGTTTAGAATGCGATACTGTTATTCATCTTTCTAACGGAGATTATGCTCTTGTGGAAATAAAATTAGGTGGTGAGAAACTCATTAATGAAGGTATCTCTAATCTTAAATCTATTGAAGAAAAGATATTAGAAAACAATCAAAAATTACCATCGTTTAAAATGATTGTTACGGCGAGTGGCGATGCTAGAATAAAAGATGGCGTTTATATTGTTCCAATTAATATGCTAAAAGCATAAATAAAAGAATATAACTTAGTTAAATAGCGCCATAAAGTTTAAACCTCGTGTCCGTCCAGATTTTTCACGGGGTTTTTATGTGCCCAGTTACAAATTGATTAAAGTTGTTTCACAAGACCAAATATAGTAAATAATGCTTAAAAATAAGAAAAAACACGCACTTTTGTGTACGTGTCTTGACAATCGATGATGTCTCCAATTGTCGGCACCCTAATATGTTTTAAGGTCCAATTGTCCGTACACGAATTTGCTCTCATAAAAAAAGAGTATATGAATTACCCTCTAGTCAAAATTACACTAATAGTGAATTTCAATTAGACGTACTTCTAATGGTGAAAGTGTTGCTATTTCTTCATCTTTAGTATTCATTTTAGGAATACAAATGCTTTTTAAATAATCGATGATTTGTTCATCAATTTTAGGAGCGGACATAGAAACCCATTCATCAAAAGCTGATCCGTGTTTTTGATTGACGATTTTTTCAACGATGTGGCATTTTTTCGCGGTAAATCCCTTTAAAACTAATGACACTTTCATCTTTCCTAAATTGGAGAAAGGAGTGTACCTATTTAAATAGGTCATATCATAAGTCACCTATTTAAATAGGTCATATCATAAGTCTCGCCAGAAGCAAACAGGTGATTAAAGTGTTCATAATTATATAAAATAATTTGAATACAACCATGTTTTTTAGCGACAAAATATCCTGGCCCTTTATCAATAAATGAATTACCTAAAGTATTTAAAAATTCAAAAATATAGAAGTGCGGTTTTTTGATTTGATGATATGTGTATAAACCTAAACCACCATGAAATTCTGACATTGATGGTTGAGTTTCCTCAATTAAATCAGTTAATACCCAATATCCAAAACTATCTAATTGATCATAGTTCTCTAATAAGTTTTTCGCTAAATAACATGATTTAAAAACGGTATCGTTTAATAAATTACGATGACTAACTGTTAAATTCCATTCCGTTAGGTAAATTGGTAATTCCCCAACGCCCAACTCATTTAAATATTTTTTGATATCGACGATGGCTTTATTAAATGATTCGGAATCCATATTCAATCGACCATGTGATGGATTAGCGGGAGAATGGGTGGAAATATTATCTAAAGTGAAATCGTTATCGTAGTAGTGGATATTAATAAAATCTGGTTTGCAGTTATTGTTAGAACAATAATTCAAAAAGTGTTTAATCCAATCTTGATATACCTTGTAAGAGAAAATGATTGAAGGAGAACCAAATTGGCACTGGGATGAAAAGCCTTTTACAATGTCGTAAGTGATTTTGTATAACTCATAATAATCTTCATCATTTTTAAAACCAAATAATGATGTAGTGGTGTCTGGTTCATTCCAAGCGCAATATAACCAGCTTCTCACTTCTCTAATTCCATATCTATCAATTAGATGCAACATGAGACTTCTAATTAAATCAGCCCACTTACCATAATCTTTTGGTTCGCCAATATAGAATTTTGAAGCAAAGACACTGTGTGCATTTTCATTAGTTAAATCCTTCGGCATGAATGTAAATTCAATAAGTGGTTTTAAACCGATTGATAAAATAAAATCTAAAGCTTTATCTATAAAAACAAAACTATAGGTAGGATTACCGTAATCATCTTCTTTATAAACGAGCATATCGTCTGACAATATGCCGTGGAATTTAATATATTTAAATCCTACTTTTTTCTGAAGCTCTCTTAACATTTCTTGAACATCAGCGTAGAGCAATTCTTTAGCACGTGAAACAGAAGTGAAGATTTTAAAATTGTGCTTTAATTGTCCCTTTGGAGAAGTGACATCAATGTCATCTATTTTTATTTCTTTTAAGTATTCGTCTTTTAAAGAATTGGGATTTTCATATTTGACATCTAAATATTTAGCAATTGTGCTTAAATTGTTTTCATATCTATCGTGTTTTCTTTCAACGTCATATGAGAGTGATTTTTTATCACTAAAAACGACTCTATTTTGCTTGCGATAAATACTAGGTAACACCTTATATTTCTTTTTAAAAGAATAGACGAATGAACGAACATCGTTAAAGCCACAGGAATATGAAATATCTTCGATTGTTTTATCAGTAAAAATCAGCTCATCAATTGCCTTACTTAATCGATATTCCGTGTAGTATTGGAGGAAGTTCATTCCGATATATTTTTCAAAGAAACTAGATAAATATGGTGTTGATAAACCAATGGCGTTAGATAGGGTGGATAAGGAAATATTTTCTTCGTAATGTTCATCAATATAATGAATGATCTGTTGCACTCTATCTTGATATTTATGTGTGCTGTTAACATTATTGTTATCCGAAATGAATTTAAGGCATAATTCATCGTAAATATGACAAATAGTGGCGACATGAGCAAAAACGTTTTGCGGATGTTCTGAATAATCTTTAATCAAGCGAGCAATTAATCGGATCAAATGATGGTATTTGCTCTTATCCTCATCTAAAGATGAGTTACACGAAAAGTAAAAGCGTTTAATTCTCGATTTTAAAATATTATTAATATTGAATTCAAGGACTAAAAGAGTGGCTTCGTTGGAGGAGACGCTGAAGACTGTATTTTTGTTAATGACGACAATATCATCTTGTTTTAATAAGTATGAATATCCGTCATATAGAACATTGGCCTCACCATCCAAAACAAAAATAATCGTAGTGTCTAGCGACAAGTTATTAATGTAGCTATCAATAAAATGACACTTCAATTGAACTGGTAATTCATTACTAAATGGGATTATTTCGTAAATATTTTCCATGTTTAAAGATATTTTATCAAAAAAAGAACATATAAGAAACACATAAACAAAAAATTAATATGAAAATATAGAAAACATACAAAAAATTAAGAAAATGACTTTTATAGATTGATATTATTTTTCCAAAAAAGTATAAAAATCCTTCTTAATTTCCATAACCAGGCGAGTTATATCTCTTTGCTTCTTATTTTAAAATTAAATCGTCAAAACAAAAGGAGCGCTTAAAATGCCAAATTCCATTACTCGCAATAAAGGTGATTTGATTTTGGAAATCACCAATATGACTAAAACTTTTGGTCCTGTTACCGCTTTAAACAATGTCGATTTAAGACTTTATCGTGGTGATGTTTTAGGTTTAATTGGCGAAAATGGTTCTGGTAAGTCAACGATCTCCTCTATCGCAGCAGGCATGCAAAAAGCCGATAGTGGTGACATGAAATACTTAGGTGAAAACTGGGCTCCTAAAAGCATGATTGATGCCTTAGAAAAAGGAATTGGCATGATTGTTCAAGAAAGTGGAACAATCGCTGGTGTTTCAGTTGCCGAAAACATCTTCTTAGGCAATTTAGATCAATTTACAAAATACGGATTTATTAATAAAAAAGAACTACATACACGCGCTAATGAAGTACTAAGAAATATCGGTATTGAGAATATCGATAGTTCGATGATGATGGGCGCTTTAGATTTCCAATCTAGAAAACTAGTGGAAATCGCTAAAGTGATCATGAAGGAACCAGAAGTTTTAATCGTGGACGAAACAACAACTGCTTTATCACAAAAAGGTAGAGAAATTCTTTATAAATTAGTCAAACGTTATAGAGAAGAAAATAGAGCGGTCATTTTTATTTCTCATGATTTGGATGAAATTATGGAAGTGTGCGATACATTAACCGTTTTAAGAGATGGAAATATCATCCGCACATTTAAAAAGGAAGAATTTGATCCTGACCAAATTAGATTAAGCATGATTGGTCGTGAACTTGAAGGCGATTATTATCGTAGCGACTATGACCCAAGTCATGGTGAAAAAGTGACAATCGAACTTAAAAACGCGACTGTTAAAGGTCATATATACAACGTTAATCTCCAAGCTCATGAAGGTGAGATTTTAGGTATTGGTGGTTTATCACATTGCGGGATGCATACTTTAGGAAAGGTTCTTTTTGGAGCAGTCAAATTAGATGATGGTCAAGCGTTAGTGGGCAATGAAAAGATTAAAAATGAAATCTTCGCTACTAAAAAGAAAATCGGCTATGTATCTAAAGATAGAGATAACGAATCATTAGTTCTTTCCGCCTCGGTAAAAGACAATATCGCTATCGCGGGATTAGATATTTTCTCAATTGGCAATTTCTTAGTTTTATTCACTAAAGAAAATGAATATGTCAAAAAACAAATCGATTCTTTATTGATTAAATGTTCCGATAGTTCTCAAATAGTGCAAACACTATCTGGTGGCAATAAACAAAAAGTAGTCTTCGGCAAGTGGATTGGTTGCGGTAGTGAAATCTTAGTTTTAGATTGCCCAACTAGAGGAGTTGATATTGGTGTTAAACAAGCCATGTATCAACTTATGTATCACTTGAAAAAAGAAGGCAAAACAATAGTCATTATCTCTGAAGAGTTGCCTGAATTGATGGGAATGAGTGATCGAATAATCATCATGAAAGATGGAAAGATTAATAAAGAATTTATTAGAAGCAAAGATTTAAGCGACGCTGAAATCATTGGCTACATGATTTAAGGAGCGATTTTATGGAACAAGTTGTTGAAAATAAAAAAAGCGGATTTGATAAATATAAAATCAAAAAGTTAATCATTACTTTATTGCCTTTATTAGCATTAATTCTATTATTCGTTGCTTATATTGTCATTTTAAACATCAACGATTATAACGTGATGATGAACTTAAAAACGTTATTAAATCAATCATTAATTCTTGTTTTAGTGGCCACTGGAGCAATTTTCATCTTCACATTAGGTCAATTTGATATTTCTTTAGGCGCAAACGCTTTGTTTTCTGCGGTTGTTGGCACTTTAGCATATAAAGCTACCGGTAGCATTGCGCTTCTATTTATTGTTTGTATTGCTGTCGCAGTTGCTTGCTCATTATTAAATGCCTTAATCGCTAGCGTTTTCCATTTACCGATGTTCGTTACCACAATTGCTATGCTATCTGTTTTAACGGCTTTAGCAACATTCCTCATTCAATCTAAAGGTAGTGCAAGTGGAACTTCTTATAGTATTACTTTACCTGCTGAACTAGTTGATAAATTAGCACCTTTAGACACCGTAGCGTTCAAAATCGTTTTGCTTATTGTCTTTATGGCGTTAATGGTATTTATTTTCAACTTCACAAAAATTGGTAGAAAGCAAAAATTCTTAGGCGGAAATGAAAGATGCGCTAAATTAACTGGTATTTCTATTTCATTATTCGGCATCATTGCTTTTGCTTTAGCAGGTTTAGGTGTTGGTTTAGGTAGTTCAATGACCGTTGTTTACGCTCATACAGTTTCAACCACAACCGCTAGTAGCATTGGTATGTCGGTATTTATTGCTATCGTCTTTGGTGGCATGCCAATTAATGGTGGAGCTAGAAGTAGAATTTATTCTGCTCTCATCGGCGGATTTTCTTACAACATCATGACCAATATCTTATTCATCTTATTCCAATCTATGCAAGGCGTAAGAGATGGATTAGTTCAAGTTATCAGCGGTGTTTTCTTCCTTGTTATCGTCTTTGTAGCAAGTATTAATTACCGTTCTAAAAACTTACCAAGATAGGTTTTAACCACTTCGGTGGACAAAATAAACGTTGCTTTGTACTAGCAACTATAATCTTAAGAAAGGAAACGCATGGCATAAGTACAATATGTTTATGCAAAAGAAATTATGAAGATTTCAAAATTTACGAAAGGTGTTGCTGCTATCGCGTTGGTCGGAGCGAGTATCGCCTTAGCTGCTTGTGGTGGCGCGAAACAAACCGTTAAAGTCGGTGTCTTAGTCGCTGATGCAAGTGGTGAAGAAGCTCTTGGTTTCAAGAACTATTTACAACGATACGTTGCAAAAGAATACAACTATGAATTCGTTTATTCTCCAGCAATCGCATCTGCTGAACAAGCTAAATCCCAAGCAGAAACATTTATTGGCCAAAATTGCAAAGCAATCATCGATATGGCCGATAAAAACCGTGGCGATCTTGCCAAATTATGTAATGATAGCAAAGTTTATTTTGCAATCGGTAGTGGTATGATGTCCGATGGAGATTTTGCCGCTAGCAAAAAATTAGATTACTTTGTTGGTCAAATTGGTCCTGACATGCAAACCGAATATGAAACTGGCTTAGCAATGGGCAAATATTACAAAGAAGTCAAAAACGTTGACAATATTGGTGTTTATGGGGCATTCATTCCAAACCCAATGCACTTATACCGTATGGCTGGTTTATTAACTGGTTTAGACGATACATATAAGGGCCAAAGTGGACAAAACATCGTCTTCACAGTCTTTGGTGATGACGCTCAATTCGATGCTGCTAATATCGCTGGTGATGTTGAAATTGATTACTGCGCAGGTTTCGATGGTGAAGGCGCAATCTTTGGTACTGTTGGTGGCATTATCGCTAAAGGTCCAGATGCATTCTTATCCGTTGGTATGACCACAACATTCTTTGCTGATATGTTAGATGAAGCTCATGTCGAATATTCCGATATCGATTCATTCACCACTCAAAATGGTAATCACATGAAAACAGGTTCCTTAAAATATTTATCTGGTAAATATTCTTCCTCTTTAGGACCAATCTTTGCCGCTATCAAATCAGCAATCGATGGCAAAGCCATTAGAAACAATGGTGAAGCTTTCTCATTAAGCCAAGGCTATTGGACCGCTAAGAGCTCTGCGGAATTTGAAAAATTCCAATCTGCTGACTCTGTGAACAATCCTATCTTCAATAAAACACTCTTAGATACACTCGTCGGTGCATCCTTCGATACTTTCAAAGCTGCTGTTGAATTAGATAGAACACCACAATAATCAAATAGAATAAATGTGTCTTGCTATGCAGCGTTTGTCTGCATAGCAGACACTTAGTTAACATTGCGGAGGTAATTTATGGAAGCAATTAATAGACAATCAAAAGCTAAAGAAATTGGCAAAAAAGCACTAGGTATTTTTACAATCCCACTTCTAGTCATTGCCGCTGTTTTAATCGTTTGCTTATCGAGTGGGCAAATGATTTTAACCACAGACGTTTCTTTCTATGGCTTTACTAGATATACCGCTGTTGTGTTTCTTACAACAATTGCTTTATCAATTAACTTAAGTAGTGGAAGATTTGATTTCTCTATTGGATCATTATCAACTTTATCTTCTGTTATTGCTGCAAAAATTACTTACGCAATGTTATCTGGAAGCGGAGCAAGCGCACCAGTGATGTTATTAATCTCCATCATTGTTGGAGCGGCTTTAGGCGCTTTATCTGGAACATTGTATGTGGCTTTAAAACTCCCGCCAATTATTACTTCGTTAGGAGTCACTTTGATTTTTGAAGGCATCATTTACATGATTAGTGGTGGTAGATATATCACAACCGAAACATCAAATTCATCAATGGTTTTCTTTAGAGAAAACTGGTGGATTCATCTTATTATCATCGCTTTAGCGTTGGGAATCATTTATCTAGTTTTTGACCGTTCAAAGTTTGGTTTTAATTACAAAGCTTTAAGAGCGGGACAAAATATCTCCGTTAATACAGGCATTAAAGAAATTCCAAACGCTATTATATGCTACGCAATTTGTGGTGCTTTAATGGGAACAGTGGGTTTTTTACAAGTTCTCCCAGGCAACCAAATCGCTACATCAGTATTGAACTTTGGTTCAATTGGTATTATGTTCGTAGCATTTTTGCCAATGTTTATTGGGGGATACATTGGCAAATACACAAACGACAAGATCGGTTATTTAATCGCCGCTATTTGCATTAGCTTATTAAGTTCAATGTTTGCCTTATTTAACGCAAAAACAATTACCGCTAGCGTTCAATCAATCGTTACAGCTGTCTTATTAGTGGGATTCTTAATCTTCTTAAATAATGAACAAACTTGTAAAGATTTAGTTAACGGAACGCTTATTAAAAGATTAATAAAACAATATAAAGAAAAGAAAAATAGAGGTGAAAGTGATGACAAGCCTCAAGAATAAACCATTTTATTTAAATGATGAAGATGTTGATTGGGTGGAAAAAACTCTATCCAGTTTATCTTTAGATGAAAAAATTGGACAATTATTTTGTTTAATCGCTTATTCAAGCGATGAGCAATATTTAGGCTATTTAGCAAACGTTTTGAAAATAGGTGGCATTATGTGCCGAGTTATGCCTAATGAAGAAATCGTTAAAACAGTTAGATATTTACAAAATAACTCCAAGATTCCAATGCTCATTTCTGCGAATTTGGAAGCCGGAGGAAACGGGGTTTCCACAAGCGGAACTAAGTTAGGTGCCGAATTAGCAATTGCTGCGACTAATAATCCTAAATATGCATCTATTTTAGGTGATATTTGCGGTAAAGAAGGCAAAGCCTGTGGAGTCAATTGGTCATTTGCTCCAATTGTCGATATTGATTTAAATTTCAGAAATCCAATTACTAATACCAGAACTTTTGGTTCTGACAAAAACATGGTCAAAGAATGTGGTGTTAACTATATTAACGCCTTACAAAAATATGGTTTAGCGGGTTGCGCTAAACATTTCCCTGGTGATGGAGTGGATGAAAGAGATCAACATTTGGTGACCTCAATCAATTTTTTAACTGTCGAAGAATGGGATAATAGCTATGGTCAAATATATAAAAGTTGTATTGAAGCAGGTGTTAAAACCGTGATGGTTGGACACATCATGCTTCCATATTATTCCAAACTTCTTAATCCATCTTTAAAAGATGAAGATATTTTACCTGCGACCATTTCTAAAGAAATAGTTACTGGTTTATTAAAAGAAAAATTAGGATTTAATGGTTTGGTGATAACAGATTCCACCACAATGGCGGGATTAAATATCGCTATGGAAAGAAGAAAATTAGTTCCTTTAACCATTGCCGCTGGATGTGATATGTTTTTATTTACCAAAAATCTTGAAGAAGATATTTCATACATGAAAAAAGGATATGAAGAAGGCATTATCAGCGAAGAAAGATTAAATGATGCGGTAAGAAAAATATTAGCTTTAAAAGCATCATTAAAGCTTCATAAAGATAGAATGATTCCAACTTTAGAACACGTTAATGAAGTAGTGGGAAATATTGATAATAAAAAAGTCTCTTACGAAGTAGCGGATCAATCCATTACTTTAGTAAAGAATATTCAAAACGTTTTACCTATTAATCCAAATAAATATAAAAGAGTATTGTTCTACGCGATTGAATCTGGAGAAGGACAGATGGGCTTTAGCGTTGATGTCAGCGCGAATAACCACTTTATGGATAAACTAAAAGAAAAAGGCTTTGAAGTAACTAAATTTGTGCCAAAGCCAGGTTTTGAAGGAATGATGGCTTCATCTGAAGAAGTAAAGAATAACTATGATTTAATCATTTATTCCGCAAATATGGCCACTAAGAGCAATCAAACAGTCGTGAGAATTGAATGGGCTCAACCAATGGGGGCGAATGTCCCTACTTATATCAATAGTGTGCCAACAATTTTCATTTCATTAGAAAATCCATATCACTTATTAGATGTTCCAAGAGTAAAGACATACATTAATACTTATGGAAGTACCGACATTATTCTCGATAAATTAATTGAAAAATTAATGGGTGAATCCGAATTTAAAGGAATCAGCCCAGTTGATGCTTACTGTGGCAAATGGGATACTAGATTATAATGAACAAAAGATTATTAAATATTGCTAAGCAATTAAAACCTGAATTAATTCACACTTATTTAAACAAAGATTTTTCTATTGAATTAAATAATAATCAACCTTTTGTGATTGATTTTTCTTCTCATTACACAGGCTTTTTATCACTTGATTTAGATTTTGAAGGTTCTCCAGTTGATGCACCTATTTTATTAAAAATAAAATTTTGCGAACATAAAGATGAATTAAAGGAAAATTCTGAAGAATATCACGGTTGGATTTCAAAAAGTTGGATTCAAGAAGAATTAATTCATTTAGATACTTTACCAACCTTATTAAAGCTCAAAAGAAGATATGCTTTCCGTTATGTCAAAATCGAACTAATTGCTTCTTCAAATAAATATAAAGTTATTTTGAAAGGGGCTCATGTAGATGCGGTTTCTTCAAATAGCGTTAAAGTGAACTATGTCGGAAACAATTCTTTAGAAAAGAATATCGACAAAGTGGCTTTATTAACTCTTCATGAATGCATGCAATATGAATTTGAAGATGGACCTAAAAGAGATCGTCGTTTATGGCTTGGTGATTTAAGACTTCAAGCATTAACTAATTACTATACTTATAAAAATTATGATTTAGTGAGAAGATGCCTTTATTTATTCGCTGGTGTAGCGGATAAAGACGGAAGAGTTCCAGCGTGTGTCTTTACTAGTCCAAAAGTCGTTGGTGACGATACATTTATGTTTGATTATTCCTTACTCTATGTATCCACTTTAAATGATTATTACAAGCACACTAACGATTTAAAAACAGTCATTGACTTATTACCAACCGCGACTAGACAAATCGAACTCGCTCAAAATAGTTTTACTAATGACATAGTTAATGACAGTGATGTTTTGGGATGGTGCTTTTTAGATTGGAACTTGAGATTAAATAAACAATGCGGTGCTCAAGGAGTTTATTTGCTGGCATTAAAAGGTTTAATTGAACTATATGAAGCTATTGGAAAAGACACCAAACAATTAATTGAAGACCAAAAAAGGAAGTTAGAAGCATCTAAAGATTTTTATGATGAAACTCTTGGAATATATGTCAGTGGTAAAGATAGACAAATCTCTTTAGCGAGTAATGTTTGGATGATTTTAGGTAATGATTTCCCTAAAGAGAAAAATCAACAAATTATTAATAATTTAAAATCATTATCCCCAGAAGAGATAGTGACTCCTTATATGTATCACTATTATATTGAAGCCTTAATTAAGAGTGGATTATTAGAAGACGCTCGTTTAACTATGAATGAATATTGGGGAGCAATGGTTAATGATGGTGCGGATACATTCTATGAATTATTCAATCCTAAGAACAAAGATGAAAGTCCATATGGAGGTAAGGCTGTTTTAAGCTATTGCCATGCTTGGAGCTGCACCCCTTCATATTTATTAAGAAAATATTTTATTGGAGATCATAAAAATGATTAAAGGTGTAATTTTTGATTTAGATGGCGTGATTTTATCCACGGATGACTTTCATTACCAAGCTTGGAAAAAACTAGCGGATCGATTAAATATCCCTTTTAACCGAGAAAAAAACAATCGCCTTAGAGGAGTCAGTAGAATGGCATCTTTAGAAATTATTTTAGAGGGTCATCAATATAGCGAAGAAGAAAAAGTTTCTTTCGCCGAAGAAAAAAATAATACTTATCGCGAATTACTTAATAATTTGACTCCTGATTTTGTTGGTATTGATGTGAGAGACACATTAGATGAGTTAAAAAATAAAGGGATTAAAATAGCGATTGGTTCATCAAGTAAAAATACAAAGTTGATATTATCAAGAGTCGGATTAATTAATGCTTTTGACGCGATAGCAGATGGCACAGATATCAAAAACAGCAAACCAGATCCGGAAGTATTTTTAATTGCCGCGAAAAGAATTGGTTTAGATCCAAAAGATTGTATCGTTGTTGAAGATGCTTTTGCCGGTATTGACGCTGCTGTTGCAGGTGGATTTATTCCAGTGGCAATCGGTGATGCTTGCGCACATAAAAAAGCGGCTTACAAAATAGATGCTTTATCAGATTTATTAAAAATTGTGGGTGACTAAAATGAAAAATTTTATCGATTCAAAATTTGTGAAAGAAGTTAGTGAAATCACTAACAATATGTATCATCAAGGATGGGATGAGAGAAATGGTGGTAACATTTCATATCTCATCGATGAAGAATATGTAAGAGAATATTTTCCTAGCGATAAATTTATCAGAGATATTCCGTTAGGTTTTAAAGCAGATGAAATTACAAGAAATAAATATTTCTTAGTCACAGGAACTGGAAAATATTTTAAAAACGTTATTAAAGATCCTGAAGAAAATTTAGGGTTAGTAAAGATTGATAATAATGGTGAAGTAGTCCATTTATTATGGGGATATAGAAGTGGTGGCAAATTCACTAGTGAATTCCCCGCTCATTTGATGAGCCATGCAGTTAGATTAAAAGTCAATCCAAACAATAGAGTAATTATGCATACTCATCCAACATACACAATTTGTATGGGTGCATGTTTACCAACTGATGAAGTTGTTTTCACTAGAAAATTATGGAAATCAAATACCGAAGCTGTTGTTGTCTTTCCAGAAGGAATTGGCGTTTTACCATGTATGATTTGTGGCACTAACGAAATTGGTGAAGCCACCGCTAATAAAATGAAAGAGCATCGAATTGTTTCTTGGACAAATCATGGCATCTATGGAGCGGGAAATGATATCGATGAAGCATTTGGTTTAATTGAAACAGTTGAAAAGACCGCTCAAATTTATATGTTAACTTTGGGTCATGTTGTTAATGAAATTCCAGATGAAGTAATTATTGGTTTAGCTAAACTTTGGAATTTAAAGATGATGCCTGGAGTCATTGAAGAAAAATAAAATGAAATACTACCTTGCTATTGATTTAGGAGCTAGTAGTGGTCGACATATCGTCGGTCATTTAGAAAACGGAGAAATAATCACTGATGAGGTTCATCGTTTTAAAACCGGAATGGATAATTCTCCTCATGGTTTAGTGTGGGACATTCCAAGGCTCTATAAAGAAATATTAGAAGGTATCAAAATTGCTTTTAACAAATATAAAAATATTGAATCCCTTTCTATAGATACATGGGGAGTCGATTATGTTTTGATGAATGGGGATATAGAAATTCCTCCATTTTATGCTTATAGAAATAGAAGATGTTTTAAAGCGAGCGAAGAAGTTCATAAAATAGTTTCTTTTAAGAAACTATACGAAAACACAGGCATTCAATTCGCATCATTTAACACCATTTATCAACTTTACGATGATTTGAAAAGTGGTCGATTAGATGAAGCAACTGATTATTTAATGCTTCCAAGTTATTTCATCTATAAATTAACTAGTGTTAAAACCCATGAATACACTAATGAATCAACAGGAGCATTATTAAACGCTTTAACCAAAGATTATGATTATCCGACTTTGGATAAATTGTATTTCCCAAGAAAACTATTTGGTAAGATTAATCAACCAGGTGATTATGTTGGCGAATTATTGCCTAATATACAAAAGCAAGTGGGAGGAAACTGCAAAGTATATTTATGTGCTTCTCACGATACAGGAAGCGCGTTTGAAGCGGTTGATATCCCAGAAAAAAGTATCATTCTTTCTAGTGGAACCTGGTCCTTACTTGGCATTAAGTCAAAAGAGACAATTATCACTAATGAATCTTTAAAAGCCAATTACACAAACGAAGGTGGAGTGGGCTATATCAGATTTTTGAAAAACATCATGGGTATGTATCTGGCTAATAGAGTAAAAGAAGAAACAGGTTTGAACTATAAAGTAGTGGACAGTCTTATAACAAATTCAACTTACCATCAAACATTTGATGTCAACGACTCGAGTTTAAACGCCCCTATTAATATGAAAGAGGCAATATTAAATCTCCTTAAAGATAATCCTCCTTTAACAGATATTGATTTATTCGCCTCCATCTATCATTCTCAAGCTCTTTGTTATAAAAAAGCCATTGATGAATTAGAAGTAGTGACCAAAAAGAAATATAAGAGAATTTATATTGTTGGTGGTGGAGCGCGTAATGTCTTCCTCAATAACTTAGTTAAAGAATATACAAAATTAGAAGTTATCGCGTTGCCAATTGAAGCGACTGCGTTAGGAAATATTAAAATTCAAATGAAAGCGAGCAAAGAATTATGAGAAAACAAATCAAAGAAATTTATGCATCTTATGGAGTGGATGTATTTGAAGCATTAAGAAAGCTCAAAGAAACAAAAATATCTCTCCATTGTTGGCAACTTGATGATGTCAAAGGCTTTGAAGGAGATGGAGATTTAACGGGCGGAATTCAAACCACGGGAAATTATCCAGGTAGAGCGAGAAATTTCCAAGAGTTAACTCAAGATTTAGATTTTGCTCTTAGCTTTATTCCAGGTAGCAAGAAGATTAATCTTCACGCAATTTATCAAACTGGAATGATTGTGGAAAGATGTGATGTCGGACCAGAACAATTTAAAGAATGGGTTAAATACGCAAAAGAGAGAGGCTTAGGTTTAGATTATAATCCAACTATCTTCTCCCACCCAATGTTAGTGGATGGCCTTTCTTTATCTTCTCCAGATGAAAAAGTCCGCAATTACTGGATAAAACACTGCATAAACGGCTTAAAAATCACAGAAATGTTTGGAAAAGAACTAGGACAAAAGTCATTGATGAACATTTGGATTCCTGATGGTTTAAAGGATGTTCCTGCCGATAGATTAGGTCCAAGAATGAGATTAAAAGATTCTTTAGACAAAATACTTGCGGGTTATAAATATGATAAAAGAGTGATGGATGTTTCTGTTGAATCAAAAGTGTTTGGTATTGGGGTAGAGTCTTATACAACTGGTAGCAATGAATTTTATTTGAATTACGCTGCTAGTAGAAATATTTGCTGTTTATTAGATACTGGGCATTTCCATCCAACTGAAAATGTTGCTGATAAGATTTCTAGCATGTACTGCTTCTATAATAAATTAGCTTTCCATGTTTCTAGACCAGTCAGATGGGATAGTGATCACGTTTTAAAACTCAATGACGATCTTCAAGATGTGGCAGACGAATTAGTAAAATGTGATGGATTAAAAAGAAGTTATATTGGCTTAGATTATTTCGATGCATCTATCAATAGAATTGCTGCAATGGTTATTGGTGCAAGAAATATGGAAAAGGCGTTATTAAAGGCACTTTTAATACCATGGGATAGATTAAAAGAACTTCAAGATAAAGGTGACCATACCGCTGTATTAGCGCTTCAAGAAGAATTAAAAACTTTACCTTGGGGTGAAGTATGGGATGAGTATCTAACAAGACAAAACATGGTTAGTGATGCTAAAATGTTTGAAGAAGTAAGACTATACGAAAAAGAAGTTTTGTCTAAAAGATAATTAATCAAATTTAAACCTCGTGTCCGTCCAGATTTTTCACGGGGTTTTTATGTACCCAGTTACAAATTGGTTAAAACTGTATTCACAAGACCAAATATAGCGAAAATGCTTAAAAATAAGAAAAAACACGCACTTTTTCGTACGTGTCTCGACAATCAATGATGGCGGAGCAGGAGGGATTTGAACCCTCGCACCGGCAATACCGATCTAACGGTTTAGCAAACCGCCCCCTTCAGCCTCTTGGGTACTGCTCCAGCGAATTAGATTATATCAAATTATATTATAATTACCATAGTGATTATTTAAATTTCACAAAACTCTTTATATTTATATAAGAATTGTAATTAAACTTATATTATTTTATAATCTA
>CACYJD010000006.1 GCA_902774655.1 uncultured Erysipelotrichaceae bacterium
TTTCGTTAATGGTGAAACAATCGGTAAGAAGTTTATGGGTATCTGCTTAGTTAATTCCAAAGGATATCAAGTTACCAAACCCCAAGTTTTACTTAGGTTCCTAGTGTTTTTTGTAGAAATCACATTGTCACTTGTAATCGTTGGTATTGGTTTAACTTCATTAGCAACATTAGGTATTGGTATTGTCGCGTTACTTACCGCAACATTATTAAACAAGAACAAGAGAGCATTGCATGATTTTGCCGCTGGAACTATGGTAGTGGTTACTAAAAATTCTGTCTTCTTTAAAAACAAAGATGAAGAAGATGCTTATGAACTCAAAGTTCAAAATGAGATTAATAAATATAAATCTGTAGAGATTGAAAACAAGAATATTATCCAAGTCGGCAGTAAAATTGTCGAAAAAAATCTAAAAAACGAGAATTTAGATAATCAAGAGGAAGAATCGAATAAGTAAATTGGTAAAAGTGAGCGTGAAAAATCGCTCATTTTTTCAATTAAAGCGCATATTCTCGCATATTTAGGACTAAAGTCCCAAATATTTCAATTTCAAAAATCTATGCTATTTTTTCAATAACATAAAATGTTATCATTATTTTGTAGTAATACAGCTACGTACATACACCATAGGAGGTATAAACTACATGGAAGTAAGAATTGAAAATCTTACGAAAACCTTCGTCGGTCGAAAAGGTGTTGAAACAACCGCTGTCAATCAAATGTCCTTCACAATTCCTGACGGTAAACTCGTCGGTCTTTTAGGACCATCAGGATGTGGAAAGTCCACAACCCTTTACATGATTGCAGGTTTGCATAAACCTACCGACGGGCACATTTGGTTTGGCAATGATGATGTTACTAATCTTCCTCCAGAAAATAGAGGTATTGGCTTAGTTTTCCAAAACTACGCTCTTTACCCACATTTATCTGTGAAGCAGAACATTCAATTTCCTTTAGATAATGTGCGTTATCCTGGCCCATTCGGTATTGAAGAAGGCCACTTAGCAGATGTCAAACAAGACATGTCGCTTACACAATCTGCTCTTCAAGATGCCAAAAAACAACATGGCAAACTCGAAGCGAAGATTGCTCAACTTCAAAATAAGGTTGAAAAAGCTGTCAGAAAGAATGATGAAGAAGCTGCCAACCTCTATCGCGAAGAACTTGCAAACAATGAGAAACTCTATGCTTCATTAGAAGAAAGAATGCCTCATTATGCAGAAAGAATCGAAGTCCTTGAGAAAGAACTCGTCAAAGCAAAAGAAGCACTTGCTGATGCTAAAGAGAGATATGCTAAGCTCAAAGTCGAAGATCCTGAAAGAGCCAAAGAAATTAGCAAAACAAAACTTTCTAAACAAGAAAAAGATGCTATTGCTCATGAAATGGCTAAGATCGTTGATATCGAACAATTCCTTGATCGTAAACCAAAAGAATTGTCCGGTGGTCAGCAACAACGTGTCGCTATTGCTCGTGCATTAGCAAAGAAACCACGTGTCTTATTACTTGATGAACCATTAAGTAACCTAGATGCACGTTTACGTTTACAAACTCGTGAAGAGATTAAACGTATTCAAAGAGAAACTGGAATTACAACAGTCTTCGTTACACATGACCAAGAAGAAGCTATGTCTATTTCTGATATCATCGTCGTTATGAAGCTTGGTGTTATCCAACAAATTGATGAACCACAAACCGTTTATGAAGAACCAGCCAACTTATTCGTTGCGAAATTCTTAGGTTCTCCAGCAATTAACGTCTTTGATGGTGCTATCAAAGGTGGCAAATTATACCTTAATGAATCTGTCTTTGATGAAGATCCTTGCTATAAGGAAGGCGAAGATAGACCAGTTAAGATTGCCGTCCGTCCTGAAGCTTTTGCCTTTGAAAATAAGAAAGGTAAAGTCCCAGTTACAGTTTCCACAATTGAGCATATCGGTAGAGATATCACAATTAATGGTTGCGTCTCAGGACAAGAAAATAAAATTAAGGTTATTATTCCTTCCGAATTACGTAAAGAAGTCCTTGGAAAAGATGAACTCAAGTTCAATCCAAAACGCTTCTATGTATTCGAAGAATCAGGAGAAAGAATTAAATAATTTATCAACTGATTAAAAATTCTAAAGAAAGGAGTAAATAACTAATGGCAAAATTAGAAATCGCTGAAGAAGTTAAAGTTGTCGATAGTGGTGATGGCTTTGTTCATGACACTGGACATTTAATTTCGAAGCGTAGAGGAAAATCACTCCCTCAATGGGCCACAGCATGGATTGTTTTAATTCCTGCGATGATCTTCCTCCTATTATTCATGTTTTACCCAATTCTTAATACATTCTTCATGGCCTTTATCCAAAACTTCTCTTGGCAAAAAGGCGCAGGAAGCTTTGCATTTGGTAACTTTTTTGCCGGATTACAAAATTTCTGCCAACAATGGGAAATTAATGATGATGGTGTAAAATATTGCTTCATTTATAACGAGATTCCTCGATTTGGATTTGAAAACTTTGCTACTGTTTTAGGTAACCAAACATTCTTACATTCAATCTGGAATACCTTCGAACTTGTTATTATTGAAGTTCCACTAACAATTATGATTGCCTTATTAATCGCTACATTCTTAAACGGAATTAAAGCATTAAGAGGTTTATATCAAACTATCTTTTTCTTACCATATGTTACTAATACAATTGCTCTTGGTTTAGTCTTCCAAATCATCTTCTCAAGTGGTGAGGGTGGTATCATGAACATGCTTATCACCGCATTAGGTGGTCAACCTGTTAACTGGTTACGTTCGACTGAATATCACTTGAACGAACAAGTTACTCTTGCACCTGCTTCAAGATTCCACCAAGGTGTTGTTATCGTTACATACGCAATTTGGAACGGCTTAGCATTTAAGATCTTAGTCTTTATGTCAGGCTTAGCCACAATTGATAAACAATATTATGATGCTGCTAAGATCGATGGATCTAGTAACTTCACAATATGGAGAAGAATTACACTTCCACTTTTGTCTCCACAAATTCTATACATCACTATTACATCATTTATCGGTGCGTTTAAGATGTATACGGGCGTTATGTCTGTCTATTCATCCGTCGCAACAACAGCGAAGAACTCATTCTACTTCGGTGGTGATGTTGGTACTGAATGGATGCCAATCGTTGGTTGGATTTATAAAGAACTAGATTCACCTACAGCTGGTCCTGGTGTTGCCGCTGCTGGTTCACTAGTCTTATTAACAATTATTCTTATTATTACTGCAGTCCAATATGGCGTCAGTAGTAAGAGAGTACATTATTAGGAGGTTATCTTATGGCTGAACATGCTCAATATTATGCAACCAAAGCACAAGCTAACCTTGCTAAGTTAAGCGGCGTTGTTAGAAAGATATTAATCTACTTATTCTTAACAATCTTTGCTTTATTCATGCTAACACCATTCGTATTCATGGTAGTCGCAAGCTTTGTTGACGCGGACGCATTTGCCGAGTTTACACAATATGCTGATTTTACAAAACTCGGATTCCAGAATTGGACTATCGGAAACTACGCACAAATCTTAAATTCCGTTTACACAGATAACTTAGGTAACGTGAAGCAAGGTGCAAACTTCCTTCAATATTACTTAAATACTCTTATTGTAGCGGTGGGCTCAACTTCGGTTACAGTTATTACCGCAGTCCTTGCAGCCTTTGCATTTGCTAGACTTGAGTTTAAGGGTAAAAACTTACTCTTCACACTCCTTTTAGCAACTATGATGATTCCAGGTGAAATGATGGTTATCACTAACTATCAAACAACTATTCAACTTCAATGGAAATTTACCTTTGCAGCGTTGATATTTGTTCATGGTGTTAGTGTCTTCTACATTTATTACCTCAGACAAACTTTCCAACAAATTCCAAACGAATTATATCTTGCCGCTAAAGTCGACGGTGTTAATGACTTTGAATATTTGTTAAAAGTTATGGTTCCAATTGCTATGCCAACAATTATGACAATCGTCATCTTGTCCTTGATGGGTTCGTGGAACTCCTTCATTTGGCCAACACTTGTTGCAAATGGTAACTGGAAATTCAACGAAAACTACGATATGAAGTTAGTCTCTAATGGTCTTATGTCCTTATTTGCTACTAACGCAAATGGATATGACGCTATTAAGATTGCTGGATCAATGGTCGTTACCGCACCATTATTCATCTTCTTCATTATCTTCCGTAAATACATCATGCGTGGTGTCTCACGTAGTGGTATTAAAGGTTAGTAGTTCTCGCGTACACGCATAAATATATAAGAAAGGAAAGATTTATGAAAACAACAGGTAAAATTGCTGGTTTAGCTCTTATGGCTACAATGCTTCTAGCTGGTTGTGGTGAAAAATATGACGTCTTACTTTGGACATCATTCGGTAGTGCATATACAACTGCTCTTGATAACTTAATTGAAGACGTTGAAAAGACCACAGGCTTAAAGATCAAAAACGAATCCCAAAAGAGTTATCCTCAACTTCAAACCAACATCAATAACTCTGTTTCTACAGACTCATATCCAAATATTGCTATGGGTTATCCTGATCACTTTGCTGGATATATTAAATCCAATATTCAATTAGCCCTTGACCAATATATTAAGGCTTATGATGCCGAACATAATGAATCATTACTTGATGACTATTATTCAGAATATATGACAGAGAATATGACTCTTAAATATAATTCTAAGGATGAACCTTACATTATGGGTTTACCATTCAACAAATCAACAGAAGTTATCGCTTATAACGGTTACTTTGTTGACTACGCCGCATCAATTGATGCTTCCTTAGCCACATTACCAGATACATGGGCTGAATGGGAAACCAAAGGTGAATCTTACATGAATGTAATGAAAACATTATTTGGTAAGAAACTTTGTGGTGTTATTGGTGATGACGATACAGTCTCAGACTTCTCCGTTATTGGCGCAACTGAAAAAGTCCCAACTGGTAAAGAAGAATTACTTGACTTAACCAAAGTTAGCTCAACAAGATTCAAACTTATGTCTTGGGACGCTCTTGACAATATGTTCATTACTCTTTGCCGTCAATGGGGTGGTGTTTATACAAGCTATACTCCAGATGATAGAAAGAATAACGGTGGTAAAGGCTGGGCAAGATTCTTTGATGCCGATTTTACAATGGGTGACGGCACAGTTATCCACCCAAGAGAAGTTACAACTGAAATGTTGAACTATATGAAAGGTTTACATGATAAAGACCTTATCGGTTCCGCAAGTGAAACTGGTGAAGGTGCTTATGCAAGTGATGCCTTTAAATATGGTAGAACAATGTTCGTTGTCTGTTCATCCGGTGGTTTAAGCCACAACATCTTAGGTGACTTTGATGTTAGAATTCACGCAATTCCTTATAGAGATGCTGCTCATAAGAAAGTTATCTCCCAAGGTACAAACCTCGCTTTATTCGACCAAGGCGATGATGAAACCTTACAAAAAGGATTTGACGCAATTATTGCTTTAACCCGTGGTGACATTCAAGGTGCATGGGCTGCCGAAACTGGTTACTTCCCAGCAACCAAATCTGCTACCAACAGTAAAGTCTACCAAGACCTTTTAACCAAACCTCAAACAACAATGATTAAGAAGGTTTACCAAAAATCAGCTAAACTCAATAATGAAGTTTATAGCTCAGAAACAGAAGGTTGGGATAAATTCGTCGATCCTGGCTTCGTTGGTAGTAGCCAAATCCGTACCGCTGTTGAACCAATCATGACTATGTTATTTGGTAACTCAAAGACCATTAACGAAATCATGAAGACAGCATTAAGTCAAATTGATACATACCTATCAAGCGACACTAAAGCATATATTAAAACTTTATAATCTATGAAAAATCGCATCGGATATTTATCTATATTAACTTCACTTGTTTTCACTGCATGCTTAGCTGGATGCGGTGATGATAGTGAGAAACTATATGATACTCCTCTTACAGATGAGCTTAAGCTCAACGAAGAAGTTGAGGGTGCTGACTTTTTAGCACCGTCCGATGGCAATTCAGCTCTTGGTGAAGTAACTCTTACAAGCGTAGTCGATGGAGATACATTCAATTTCCTAAACGGCCACGTCGAAAACGTAAAAGATACTACCCAAGCCAGTCTATCATTAAGATATTTAGGTGTTGATACCCCAGAGTCTACTTCGGCCGTTATGCCCTGGGGTGTCAAGGCCTCTAAGTTTGTGAAAAGCATTCTTTGGGATTCAAAGAAAGATGCTCAAAAACCATACAAAGTTGTCTTGATGAATGATTATGGCACTTGGGGGCAACAAGACCCTAACGATCGTTATCTTGGATTTGTCTGGTACAAGATGACTCCTGATAGCGACTTTAGATTATTAAATCTTGAAATAATCGAACAATTCTATTCGAAATCCACTCTTAGTGAGGACTCAGAATATTGCCCATATAAGCCATATTTTGACGCCGCACATAAGAATGGCATGCTCGCTAAGAAGCGTGTCTTTGGTGAACAAGACCCAGGATACGACTATAGCGATAAAATTTATGAAATGTCTATCCGCCATTTAAGAGAAAATTATGAATCTTATGGCGTTAGTGATTCTAGTGATACTGATGGCAACACAAGTAGTGGCCTTAGACTTAGAATCGTTGGACTTATTGTTGGTTTTAGCGGAAATAACATAATTCTTAGGGATGTTGTTGAACCTGATGCTAAAGGTGAATTTGCTTCAATTTATGTATTTTCTTCAATTTCTGTTCAAACTGCTTCTGCAGACTGGAAGGTTGGAGACATTATTAAATTTGTATGTAGAGCAACCACCTATAAAGGCAATGTTCAATTAACTGACTTACATCATGTTAGTTCAGCTATGTCAGACGATGCAAAAATCGTCAGGTTAGTAAATGCTGCTGAATTTGGTTTAACTTCCAGAACTTCTTGGAATGACGAAACCAAAGTCAACGCTATTACTGAAGAAGCAAAAAAGGTTGGAATTGAAAATGGAGTCAAAGGGGGATATCAATATAGCTTTAATCCTTATGATAAAGTTACTGACTTCGATTCAATTACAAATAAACGTGATCTAGAACGTTATCTAGGTGATTATGTAAAAGTCAAAGTTACCGTTAGAGAAGGGGATAATTTAGATCCTCATCCTGTTGGTGATGAAGTTGTTACTGATTACTATAGATATGACGATTTAGACACAACTCTTAATGTTGGAACTGGTAATTGCACAATTTTAGTCGAAAACGCTAAAGGAGTACATTTATCACTTCGTTCATTAAGAATGACAAGTTACTATACTGAAACCGACTTCCAACTTGGTCATACGTATTATGTTTATGGACAAGTTAATAAATACTTTGAAGAGTATCAAATTAACTTACCAAACGCATCTGCTAGAGCCAATAGCGGTCCATCAATGTCTTATGTTGATGCCGAAAGTGGAAGTACCATTCAGACTTATGTAATGGAAGCATAATTTAGAAAGGATATTAAGATGAAAAAATCCAAATTATTATTCCTAGGTTTAGCCTCAGTCTTAACCTTAGGACTTGCATCTTGTGGCTATAACGAAGATGAAAATTTCTGCAAACAAATCGTTAAAAAAGCCGCAGCTAAAGCATTAGTTAACGCTAATGGTGAAGTTATTAGTGAAGATTCTAATAACCAAGCTGGTGGTAAAACCAGTCCTTCCTTCTTCCTAACAACAAAACAAACAGCAAAATATGATGGTCAAGAACGTTTTGCTACTGTTGAATGGAGTTGGGACGAAGATCAAAAAGTTCCTGAAACAAAGAATGATGAAGATCAATATTTATTCAGAGAACATGGCCACGACATTGTTAAACAAACAAAGAAAAGTGATGATACACATGATGTCATGTACGTTAGATACCCAGTCTTCACTGACCTTGGTGAATCATTCACATTTAACTTTAAAGCCACAGTTTCTTATAAAACAGCAAGTCAAGAACTTGAATACACTGTCGAATTAAAGAGATCAACCATTCAATATGATGATATGACAATGGCTGAACTTCATGAAAAGAATGAAAAAGGATACTATAAATACTTATACGAAGAAGATGATGGTTCCTTAAAGATTTCTCCTAACCATGAACAAGATTATCTTTATATTACAACAAAAGGCGTTGTTACTTATGTAACACCTGATAAGAACTTTGCTATTCTTCAAAATGGCGAATACGCAATTGAATTATACCAATACGGTATGTGCACTGACTCCCAAGTTATTAACATTGGTGATTCTATCTCTGTTAGTGGTGAAGTTGCATGCTACTTTGGTAGCCCACAACTTTCATTCTTAAGTTTAATGGATGTTATTGATGAAAAGATTGAATATAACAAAGAAATCACAGAGATTACCATTCAACAAATGACAGGCGCTAATAAATATAGCGCATTTGATGGTGTTACCCATAGAATTCGTACATTAAAGGGTGTTGAATTTGTTGGTGGTTCCATTCGTAACCGCGATGGTGCTAAGACAGATAACCCAAATGCTGGCGACAGATTTACATTTGATGTTAGAAAAGATGGTCTTACAGTTACAATCGCATTTGACTATCACACAAATAACACTGATAAAGATGTCGGTAAAGCACTTAAAGCACTTATTACAAGTCTTTCTGATGGTGCAAAACTTAACATTACAGGTTGGTTAAGATTTAGCGGACCAGACACCTATTCATTCTCATTTGAAGGTGACTATCAATTAATTCCAATCCACGCTAACGACGTTGTTAAAGCCTAATAGTCTAAATTAATAAAATGAGCTTAAGGTAAATTGCCTTAGGCTCTTTTTTATGGTTGTATATTTTTTTAAATTAATATATATTAATAGAGCGATGCACCATTAGCTCAGCTGGTAGAGCAACTGACTCTTAATCAGTGGGTCACAGGTTCGATCCCTGCATGGTGTACCATTTATAAAAATATCATGCTTCGGCATGATTTTTTTGTTTCTATTTTTCTTTTTCTACTTTATTATGTATGCGTTATGAAAACCTTTATACTTTTATGCGCTGTTCCAGGAAGTGGAAAATCAAGTTGGGCTGAGCAATATCGCTTAACTCATAAGAATGTATATGTTGTTAGTAGTGATGGGCTAAGAAAAGAGCTCACTGGTGAATATCAAAACTTCACTAGAGAGGTCGATGTCTGGCGCATTTTCTTAGAAAGATGTAATTCTTATAAGGATTTAGCGGATGATGTAACGGTTATCGCTGATAGCACGAACTGCTCAAATATTCACCGCCAACTATATGGCGAAAAAGTCGTGGGTTATGATAAGAAAATTCTTTTAGAGATTAAAAAGCCTCTAGAAGTAGCACTCGAACAAAATCAACATCGCAATCCAAATCGTATTGTTCCACCAGATGTAATTAAACGTATGTATGCCAATTATGAGGAGCCAACAAAAGAAGTTTTAGCCCTTTATGATGAGCATATTGTAATTAGCAATTTCGATATTACAAAAGTAAGTGAAGAATTCCACTATAAACCATAGTGGTTTTTCTTTTAAATAATGCGATAATTAAATATATGAATAAAACTCGTGCTAAAAAATATCAATCTTCTATTAATTCTCTTAAGATGAAAAACGTCACAGCGGAGAAGCTTTCTCGTAAGATGGGTATTTATCCTGAAAAGATTAGAGAAGAATTATCTTTCTTTGAACCAATGCTTATGATGGATTATTCCTATAATCTCAAAGATTTACTCGAATTAATCGATGATTATATTAAAAAACTCGATGAAGAAGCATCGAAGAATAAAGTTGAACGAGTAGTGATTCATAAAAAAGAAGTTAATCAATATAAATCCGTTACTGACTTCGTTTATAAGAACATGACCATCGGTGGATTAGTAGATCCAAGTAGACAATTAAATGAAGTAGAACTTAGAACCCTTAAAAAGCTTATTGAAGAAGAACTTGAGGGTAACAAAAAAGCTAAATCTAAAAAAAGAAAATAGAACTAATGTAAATAATCGACAATTAAGTCGATTTTTACTTGTTAGATAATATCTAAAAGTATTATAATTTGCTTGATTATAAGGAGTTTAATATGGAAATTAAAAAATCATTCCTTTCCGTCGATGGTAATACTGCCGCTGCGATTGGTAGTTATTATTTCACTGAAGTAGCTGGTATTTATCCAATTACACCAAGCTCTCCAATGGCTGAACTTGTTGACGTTTATGCATCCCAAGGAAAGAAAAACCTTTTTGGCACACCAGTCAAAGTTGTTGAAATGCAATCCGAAGCTGGTGCTAGTGGTACTGTTCACGGTGCTCTTCAAGCCGGTGGTCTTGCCACAACTTATACAGCTAGCCAAGGCTTATTATTAATGATTCCAAACATCTATAAATGGTGTGGTGAACTTTTACCAGCCGTTTTACATGTTTCCGCAAGATCTCTTGCTACAAGATCACTTTCAATCTTTGGTGATCACCAAGATATCTATGCATGCAGACAAACTGGTATCGCAATGATCTGCTCACACAGTGTTCAAGAAATTGCTGACCTTGCTCCAATGGCCCACTTAATCGCTATTGAATCAAGCTATCCAGTTATGCACTTTTTCGATGGTTTTAGAACCTCTCACGAAATTCAAAACGTTGAATTCGTTGACGGTGAAGAATATGCAAAACTTCTTCCAATGGATAAAGTTAACGAATTTAGAGCTAGAGCACTTAACCC
Organism: uncultured Erysipelotrichaceae bacterium; assembly: GCA_902774655.1. Lineage (GTDB taxonomy): Bacteria > Bacillota_I > Bacilli_A > RFN20 > CAG-826 > Fiminaster. Next base: position 10,746 of record CACYJD010000006.1, read on the forward strand.
ACATACTCACCCAGTAACTCGTGGTGGTGCTGAAAATGATGATATCTACTTCCAAGGTAGAGAAGCTCAAAATGAACACTTCAATCACGTTATCGAAGTTGCTGAAAAATACTTCAAAGAAGCAACAAGATTAACTGGTCGTGAATACGCTCCATTCGTCTATTATGGTGATAAAGATGCAACTGATGTTATCGTTGCTATGGGTAGCGTTACTGAAACAACAATTGAAGTTATCGATGAACTCAGAAAAGAAGGCAAGAAAGTCGGTCTTGTTAAAGTTCACTTATATAGACCATTCTCTGCTGAACACTTATCCAAAGCTATCCCAGCAAGTGTCAAACGCATTGCTGTCTTAGATAGAACAAAAGAAATGGGTGCAACTGGTGAACCATTATACTTAGATGTCGTTGCAGCCTTAAAACAAGTTGGTAGAGAAGATATCCTTGTTATCGGTGGCCGTTATGGCTTAAGTAGCAAAGACACTCAACCAAAACACATCAAATCAGTTTATGATTTCTTAGCAAATAGCCCACGTCACAACTTCACCGTCGGTATCGTTGATGATGTCACACATTTATCAATTCCTGTTGATGAATCCTTCCATATTAAAGGTGACTATACATCTTGCTTATTCTATGGTTTAGGTAGTGATGGTACTGTTGGTGCTAACAAATCATCAATTAAGATTATTGGTGACGCCACACATCAATATGCACAAGCTTACTTTGCATATGACTCTAGAAAAGCTGGTGGTGTTACAAGATCTCACTTAAGATTTGGTAAATCCCCAATTAGAAGCACATATTATGTTGAAAATGCTGACTTCATCAGCTGCTCACTTGATACTTATGTTCTTAAATTCGATATGATTAAGAACTTAAAAGAAGGTGGAACATTCTTACTCAACACTGATATGAGCGATGAAGAACTCGTAAAAGCTCTTCCAAATAGAATGAAACATCAATTAGCAGAAAAACACGCTAAGTTCTTTGTTATTGATGCTAACAAGATTGCCCAAGAAATCGGAATGGGCCGTCACACAAATACAATTCTTCAAGCCTCATTCTTCTATCTCAATCCTTCTATCATGCCTTATGAAGAAGCTAAAGATTGGATGAAGAAACTTGCCAAGAAGACATATGGCAAGAAGGGTGATGAAGTTGTTCAAAAGAACTACAACGCTATCGATGCCGGTACTGAAGGCTTACGCGAAATCAAAGTTGATCCAGAATGGGTTAAACTTGATACAAAACGTGTCAGAGCCACAAGTGGTGATGAATACTTCGATAGTTATGTTAATGTAACCAATGTGCCTTTGTTTGCCCACACGCAACAATTAGACCATTCTTACTTACAGAAGAAGAACTCGCAAAAGCACCAGATATCGTTAAAAACGATGTTAAAGATGCTCTCCCACCAGTTAAAGGTCTCAAATATAGACTTCAAGTCTCACCAGAGAACTGCGTTGGTTGTGGCTTATGCGTAAGCGAATGTACCGCAAACAAAGCTGGTAAGAAAGCTCTTTACATGGCCGAAGCCAAACATCAATTCGTCCAAGAAGAAGGCGCCAACTACTTATATAAACACGTTGAATACAAACAAGTATTACCAACAAATACTGTTAAAGGTGTTGGATTCTTAATGCCTTACATGGAAATCAGTGGCGCTTGCGCTGGCTGTGGTGAAACTCCTTACTATAGACTCGTTTCTCAATTATTTGGTAAAGACATGTTAGTTGCTAACGCAACTGGTTGTTCCTCAATTTATAGTGGTTCCACACCATTAACTCCATTCTGCACAGATAAGAATGGCCAAGGTATTGCTTGGGCTAACTCCTTATTCGAAGATAACGCTGAATTCGGTTATGGTATGAGAACAGTTACAAACTATAGATTAGGTCAAATCTGCCAAATCTTAGAACCTGCTCTTGAAAGAGAATCAGTTGAACCTGAACTCAAAGAAACAATTAAGAAATATCTTGAAAACATCAAGAATAAAGATGTTGCACGTGAAGTCATTCCTCATTTAGTTGAACTTGTTAAAGCAAGTAAAGATGAAGAAGTTAAAGCTGTCCTCACATATGAAAGAGACTTACTCGATAAGTCAGTCTGGATTATCGGTGGTGATGGTTGGTCATACGATATCGGTTACGGTGGTGTTGACCACGTCTTAGCAAATGATGAAGACGTCAATATCTTAGTCTTAGATACAGAAGTTTACTCCAACACTGGTGGTCAATCTTCTAAATCTTCACAAACAGGTAGTATCGCTAAGTTTACCGCTAGCGGTAAGACAGGCGAAAAGAAGAACCTCGCTTTAATCGCTATGAGCTATGGACACGTCTATGTTGCTCAAATCGCATTAGGTGCAAACCCAATGAAAGCAATTCAAGCCTTAAAAGAAGCTGAAAGCTATAATGGTCCTTCCCTAATTATCTGCTACGCACCATGTGCTAACCACGGTATTAAAGGTGGATTATCCAACTCAATCGCTGTTGAAAAACGCGCTGTTGAAAGTGGTTACTTCACAACATTCCGTTATGATCCACGTAACTTAGAACAAGGTAAACCAGCCTTAACACTTGACTGCAAAGAACCTGACTTCTCTAAATTCCGTGAATTCGTCATGGGTGAAACAAGATTCTCTCAACTTCCAGTCGTCAACCCAGAACACGCTGAGGAACTCTTAGCTAAGTCTGAAAGATGCGCTAAAGAACGTTGGGAAAGAATCAAAAAATTCGGTTTATAATCGAATCTAATTCCTAAAACAAAAGATAGCTCAATTCGTTGAGCTATCTTTTTTTAATTAATTAGTTAATTATTTAACTTCTTCTAGTTCGTATTCTCTAGAACCATAACCAAGAGCTGCAGCTGCTTCGATGGTGTGAATTCCATTACGGGATTCTACTCTTTCTAAGAAGTGGGCTTGGCCTGGATCTTCTTTAGCAGCGTAGACTAAGTCAATACAAGCTTGATCGATAGCGATTGGGTCAGTTGAGATGAGAACGCCAATATCTTTTAAACATGGATCTTCAGCGACTTCGCAGCAGTCACAGTCGACACTCATGTTTGCCATAACATTTACATAAATGATGTTACCATTGAAGTGTTCGTGAACCATCTTAGCGGCGTCCGCCATTGATTCAAGGAATTTAGTTTGATCTGGTTTAATCCAACATAGTTTTTGACTCTTTGTTTTTCCTGCACTATGAATGTAAGCTTTACCTCTAGATGATGCACATCCAATTGATAATTGTTTAAGTGCACCCCCGTATCCTCCCATAGGGTGGCCTTTGAAGTGAGATAAGACTAACATTGAGTCGTAGTTAGGGAAGTGTTCACCTAAATAATCTTTTTTAATAATTTTGCAGGATTTATCTTCGATAACATAGTCGTTATTGTTTTCATCCATAAGATCAAAGTTAAAATATTTATCCCATTCGTGATCTTTAATTAATTGTTTATGTTTTTTAGTAGAGTTTCTTGCACCTGGATAAGCGGTATTACATTCAACAACTGTTCCTTTTACATAATCGATAATTGGTTTCCAGAATGCTGGTTTGAGATAGTTTTGGTTACCTTGTTCTCCACTATGAAGTTTGATGGCAACTTTGCCTGGAAGTTCTTTATTTAAATGTTGGTAGAGTTTTAAGACAGCTTCGCCTGATATTTCTTTTGAGAAATATACTTTTGATTTCATATGCTTATCCTCCCAAACTCATTTTATAAAAAAAATGGTCGGGGCGACAAGATTTGAACTTGCGACCTCTTCCTCCCTAAGGAAGCGCGATACCAAGCTACGCTACGCCCCGAGCACAAAATAGTATACATAAATATTTAGTTTAATTAAAGAAATTTGGGACAAATGTCTCAAAGAATGAATTATATGTGTTTTATTTGTTTGAATAGTGACTTATTCGTTCACTTATGAGTGTATTTTTGTAGTTAAGAAATATCACTTGTGATATTATTTCTTTACTATGAAGAACGATGTAATTTTTGTAAAAGGTGCAAGGGAAAATAATCTTAAAAATATTGACCTAGTTATTCCTAAGAATAAGTTAGTTGTTTTTACTGGTTTATCCGGTAGTGGCAAAACAACCTTAGCTTTCGACACTATCTATAATGAAGGTCGTAGAAGATATGTTGAATCTTTATCAGCGTATGTTAGACAATTCCTAGGAAACATGGAAAAACCTGATGTTGATAGCATTTCTGGTCTTTCTCCCGCAATCTCAATTGATCAAAAAACTACATCTCATAACCCTCGTTCTACAGTTGGTACTGTTACAGAAATATATGACTACCTACGTCTTTTATTCGCTAGAGTAGGTGTTGCATATTGCCCAAATCACAATCAACCAATTATTTCTTTTTCACCATCTCAAATGGCGGATATTGCTTTAAATTATCCACTAGGAACTAAGTTACAAATCTTATCTCCAGTAGTTCATAACAAAAAAGGTGAATTCAAAGATGTATTTGAAAAGATTCGTTCTCAAGGATTTGAAAGAGTAAGAGTGGACCATGAAGTCTATAGACTTAGTGAAGTCCCCCAATTAGAAAAGAATATTAGACACGATATTGAAATTATCGTTGATAGATTAATTATTAAAGAAGATATAAGAACTAGATTAGTTGACGCTATCGAGTTAGCGTGTGATTTCTCTAAAGGTTATTGCGTTTTCTTAACTGAAAATGAAGAAAGACTATTTAGTGAACATCATTCATGCCCTGAATGTGGCTTTAGTGTTCCTAAACTTGAACCTAGATTATTTTCTTTTAATGCTCCTCTAGGATGCTGCCCAGACTGTAAAGGTTTAGGTATTAAAAGAGAAGCAGATCCAGATGTCATGATTCCTGATAAATCATTGTCAATCAATCAAGGCGCTATTCGTTTCTATAGGAATGTAGTGGGTACTAAGAATCTTGAGTGGCAAGAGTTTGAATATCTTTGTAAACAATACAATATTGATTTAGATACACCATACGAGAAATTATCTAAGAAAGAACAACACATTATCCTTTACGGAAGTGATAGACCTTTTAAATATGTTTTAACTAGTTCAAGTGGAAACCAAACTCATAGAGATGGTTATATCGAAGGTATCAAATCTAGAATGGATAGGCTCTATAACGAAACTAACTCCCAAATGATGAGAGATTATTATGAGTTCTATATGAGAGACCATGAATGTACAACTTGTCATGGCGCTAGACTTGCCCCACACGCTTTAGCGGTTAAAGTTAATGGGTTAAATATATATGAAGTAACTCTTCTTTCAATTGAGCAACTTATTAATTATGTTCATGAAGTTAGAGAAAGATTATCTGCTCATGATTTAGAGATTATTAAGCTAGTTCTTAATGAAATCGAAAATAGAGCAACATTCTTAAATAACGTTGGTTTAGGTTATCTTACTTTAGCACGTATGGCCGCTACACTAAGTGGTGGTGAGGCTCAAAGAATTAGATTAGCCACACAAATAGGATCAAAATTAACCGGTATCCTATATGTTTTAGATGAACCAAGTATTGGTTTGCACCAAAAAGATAATGATAAATTAATCGCTACTCTCAAGAATATGGTGGAACTCGGTAATACTCTTATTGTTGTCGAACACGATGAAGACACTATGAGAGCAGCAGACTATCTAGTAGATATTGGTCCAGGTCCAGGTGTTCACGGTGGTGAAATTGTTTCAGCAGGCACTGTTGAAGACTGTATGAATAATCCTAATTCCATCACTGGAGCATATCTTTCTAGTAAGAAATGGGTTCCAGTTCCAGAGCATAGAAGAGAAGGAAACGGTAAAGAGATTGTTATCGAAGGTGCTTCTTCTAATAACTTAAAGGGAATTAACGTTCATTTCCCACTTGGAAAATTCATTGTTATTACTGGTGTTTCTGGAAGTGGTAAATCTACATTAGTAAATCAA